>NZ_NSGT01000089.1:0-8544 GCF_009192905.1 Xanthomonas sp. LMG 12459 | reverse complement strand
TGTTTCAGGGAGCACTACAAGGTTGACTATCTCCAGCCTTGCACAGCCTGTGCGCAGATGGATTGGAAGCAACGGCGGGCGTGGCGCTTGAGCACCTTGGAGAAGCGGACGGCCGAACTGCTCGAAGCGCGGGCCCGGGTCACCCCGGAGCAACAGGCCTTTTGCGAAAAGGAAGCGGCAGAGAGTGGCCGCCTCTTGGAGGCCTGGAGCCAGGAGATGCTCGGGCGCTATCCCCTCGAGCTCGACCGACCGTTGGTCTTTGGAGTCCAGGAGGCTCAACCGACTGCGCTCGACGACCTGCCGACCCTGGACCTTGAGCCGAGTGGCCCCCGACCACCGCGCCCCCGCCTCCACTGAAACAACGGTGCCCCGCTTGCGGGGCACTTTGTTGTTGGGGCGGCGGTGGCGGATCAGTGGAGCGTCGGCTTCTTCCTGTTCGCCACTGGATCCGGGGCGCTTTTTCGCCGGCGGTTCTTCCGCCACTCTTCGACGGACGGGATATCGCGCACCACGACCGCCTCCCGGGTGCGGATCTCTTGCTGGCGCGGCGCTTGAGGTGGGGAGGAGGACGCTGGTGGTGGCAGCGTCGGGGCCGGCGTGGGTGGGACGTAGTCGTGCGCCGGAGGGGCGGAAGAGCCGCCTCGGTATTGGCGCATCATTTCCGCGGCCACTTCCAGGGCATGCCGGATGTCGTCGATACGGTCGGGCAAGCGGCAATGCCGCTCTTGGCAGAGAAGGCCGCTCACAAGACGGCTGGCGATTTGAAGCGTGAGTTCGGACTGCATGGATGCTCCTTGGAGCCTGTGGAAGGAGCTTTCATCCAAGCACCAAGTCGCCAACCCGCAAGTGCAAATTTCAGAGCTATTTCACAAATATAAATAGGCGCTGCAAAGTTGGCTTCGCCCTGTCCTGAGATGCCTAGAAGGAGTCAATCGGTGGTCAAGTTTTGTCAGTCGCCGGCGCGAGTCGGTTCATCACGCAGCTAGCGGAACTCGCTGGCAGGAATCCCGAGCGCTGTAGACTGCAGCATCCTAAGCGATTGGTGTGAGCAGAATTTGACAGGTGTCTGACGATAACGCTCTATCTGCTTCATTTAGAGTGGCTGATAGGACGTTGCGAGCAGTCTAGGTGGGGTTTAGTCGCATGCAGCAACTGAGGGGCATTGGGATTCCATGCTCTGTATCGCGAGAAGCTAGCTAGCACCTGCGCGATGGTCTTTTTAGCGGCTTTTACTTTGGGATGGCAGCGCTCTACTTTTTGGCCTAACGAAGTAGTCGTAGACCACGCGCACTCCGTTAACTCTTCTGGGCAGCCCCCAAACCCATCCGCCATAGATATTAATTTTGATGCTGTAACCAAACATCGTTTTAATGACGCCCACGCCATTCAGTCTCGTAACCTTCGAGGCGAGTTCATAAGCCAAGTCTTCAGCTTGAGTTGCTTCTTCAAAAGTTGGTCTTCGCAGAATCGTCATCTGAGAATCCTAGCACTTTTAATTGCGTTGTCTAGAGTCGAAGCTCAAGCAGGTCGAAAATATTGGTCAAAGGCGCTGCGTAGGTGATGTCGGGGTAAATGTTCCAGCCGGGATTGAAGTGTCGTCCTCCAGCAAAAACCATTCCAAATGCGGCTCCGTCATCATCAAAAACCACGGCTCCGCTATCCCCTTTGGCGGAAAATGGTTTTAGCCAATCGTTACAGACAATCTCGGAAAAGCCTGTGAATAGGGCTGTGTTGCCTTGGTAGTCTATTTCAATAAACCTGATGCGCTTGGAGCGAATACGTCCACTTGTGAATCCAGTTGTTCTGCCAAGCTTGTGAACGACTTGTCCATGATTGGGCGGTGGGATGACTCCGGAAATTGTGAATACTTTATTGGAGGCAGGGTTAATCACAGTATTAATTAGGTCTCCTATGCCGGCATATGGATCGGCGATAGCTGCATCAATGACATTTTCTTGGTTGTCAAGATTAACTGGGTATAAGGAAAGGAGAGTGCCGATGGCGTTGTCAATGGTTCCCCCATCTGCTGTTCCAGGCTGAATAATTTCACGCGAATTGGAGATTCCAGTGCTTTCGAATACGTGAGCGCATGAAAGTATAACTTGCTTGTCATTTTTTTTTGAAAACGGGAAAAGGCCGATGGTTCCAGTGAGGGCATTCGAATCTGATGTTGAAATGCTGCTGCCGAGAAGTACAGGGCCAGATCTTATAGCTCTTGCATTATGATGGGTATGCTCGTGATACAGCGAAACATCTCTTACCACCTCGATATTTACCTCGCCTCGAGCCCGAGCGGAAATTTGGCCCAATACGTCTTTGTGTTTGGAAAGCGGTTCATCCTGAACCCGTACAGCCAGCATAAAATCATCCGGTCTTTCGGTATAAGCAATACCCAGGCCAATGGGTAGGGCGCGCTGAATAGGGGTATGTCTGCGTCGTAACCCTGGAATTGACGGGCGCGCAGCAAAACTCGGCCTCAGAATAAAATCCCTAAAGATCTCATCAGCTAATTCTTCGACCGATGCTTCAAGCATTTAATGTCTATTCCTTATTTTGGCGAGGTGGTTGCCGAGTTAGCTAGCCTGTCGATTAATTCGCTCTATAAGTGGAGGGCATATTCATTTTCTTGAAAATTCGAGCGGGTGTAGAGGTTAGTCAAAACAAATGGCCGCCCGCGTCAGATATGGCCGAACGTACTTAGCCTCACTTTGCCTTCGATGTGCTGCTAGCAACAAAGCTACGTCTCGACCTAAGGCCGGAGACGTTCCATGGAAGGGGCCGTCGCGCTTAACATTCCAGTCATCTTGTTCTTCAGGGTAGCGTGGTTGTAGAGCCTTATCGCAGGATAACTCCACAAAATCAGACCGCCATGTGAAGGCGCGGCTCATGATGTCGGGGGGCAACTTGTCACAGTTCACCAGGAATGCCACCCGCTGATCCGATTGCCTGGTTTGCGCTCATTCTTAAAGTTCACAGTTGAGACGCCATAGCTAGAAGTCGCTTTGGACTCTGGGGATCCACATTGCATGCTGCCTCGGCTACGATCCCCATGGCAGGACCATCCCTTGGGCACTATTTGCGGGTGTCCAGGTAGGAAAAGACGAGTGGCATCAATGGGTTAGAGGACTCTGAATTGTGTCCCTCTCACTCCGCCAGTGTCAAGGAAACGCCCGCAAATCAACGATTTGTGGGCGTTTTTCTTTTCAGCCATCTTGGACACTCGCTTGGACACTTCCATGCGAGTAGCGCACTACCTGACGTGCGGCGAGACCGGCCGCTACTACGTTCGTCTGCGCGTTCCTGCTGACCTGCAGGCACGCTTCGGGCGCAAGGTCATCAAGCGCAGTGCCGGCACGACGTGCGATCGCGCCGCGCTTGGCTACGCGTTGCTGTTGCAGCAACGCTATGCTCAAGCCTTCGCAGCCATCAGGAACGGCAGCATGGGGAAAGAGCTGGAAGAGCTCTTGAAGAGACTGGAGGGCAAGCCGTCGCTTGAGCTGATCCTCAAGGACGTGAAGCTGCCGGGCGGCGCTTCGTTCGGCCAGGTGGAGATCAACGACCAGAACGACTTGTCGTTGTTCCAGAAGCTCGCGGCGCAGCGCGCGGTGCCGGTGCCGTCGTCGACACCGTTCCCGCCGCGCCGAGTCGTCAAGCCCATCAGCGAACCGCGTCCAGTGGGGCTGACCCTCGCGGCTGCACGCGACAAGTATCTGGTCAGCATCCAGGGCAAGAACACCGCCAAGACCATCGTCCAGAAGACCCGCGCACTCAAGGACCTCGAGGCTTTCGTGGCGAGCCAGCGCAAGGGCAAAGGCAAAGAAAAACAGTCGGTGATGTTGAAGGAACTGACGCGGACCGATTTCTCAGAGTGGTTCCTGCACGAGACCGCACAGAAGCGCGTCATCACCTACATCACCAACCGGTTCTCGGCTTGCGCGGATTTCATCAAGTGGGCGCAGACGGCTGGCCACTACCCGCAAGGCGACAACCCGGCGTCTGGGCACGCCTCCGTGCCCAAGCAACTGAAGAAGCAGCGAGCGAAGAGCCACGGCTCGCAGGCGTTCGCCCCCGACCAGGTCAAGCGCATCTTCGACCCGGAGAACTTCAAGCGGTTGAAGGGCAATGCGGCGCGGTGGCTCCCGCTCATCCTGCTTTACACGGGCGCGCGCTCCAACGAGGTGGCCCGGTTGGAGCTGGAAGATTGCCGAGAGGAAGACGGCATCCCCATCTTCCACTTCACTTGGATGGGCGAGGACAAGAACCTCAAGACCGATGCCAGTGATCGGAAGACCCCGGTGCACCCGGACCTCATCAAGCTGGGGCTGTGGGAGCGCGTGGAGCGGCTCAAGGCCGCTGGCGAGGCGAAGCTCTTCCCGGAGCTCAGCTTCGACGCCAAGAATGGTCCAGCGGGCCGGACCCAACACGCGTACTGGTTGCAGTAAATAAGCTAACTAAAGTGCGTTAAATATAGTTTTCCAAACTTTACTAATGATAAATATTGGATTATTTAAGTTGGTTTTTTTGTATTTTCTCTGAATTTTGGGCAGCAGAATTTTTCTCTGAGCAACAGCGAAGGAGTTGCGACATTGGATCACTTCGAAGGCGTGGTGCTCGACTACCTCCGAGCGGACCGTGCGTTGTTCGTCAACAGCCAATGCTGCATACAGCTCAACGAGGGCGCCAACCCGGACACCAGTGGCCCGCATTGGTATTGCGACGCGGTGGCCGTGAGCTTCAAGGAGCAGATGGCTTACCTGTGTGAGATCACCTATGCGGCCGGGGCATCGTCGCTCCTAGGCCGGCTGCGGTCTTGGGATGAGCATTGGGAAGGACTGAAGGTCGCCCTGGCGCGCGACAGTGGGGTGCCGGCAGCGTGGCCCCTCAGACCCTGGCTTTTCGTGCCGGAAGCACATGCAGAGCGGCTGAAGGCCGGCCTCGCGTCGCTGCGCTCCTCGCCGAGTCCGCGAATCACCTTCCTTGAAGAAGTCGTGCCCTGGCGCTACCGGTCCTGGAATCGCGGTTCCTATGAGGATGCTCCAGGCCTATGAGGTCCAGCGGCATAGGCAGCTGACCCGCCATCTACGTCGCCGGCTATGATTCCCGCATAGGGGAGGGAAGCCGATATGAGGACAACTCTAATCCGCCAAGCGCTGCTCGGCTTGGCTCTTTCGCTGCCAGCATCAGCAGCCATGGCCTGCAGCTGCTTGATGTATGAAAGCTTGGACGACGCTAAAGCCAGGGCTGCCGTGGCTGTCCAGGCGACGATGGTTTCCGTGCAAAGGAAGATCGTTCAGCACGGTGACACGCCCTACTCGGAGCAAGAGGTTGTCCGTTGGCGTATTGGGGAGTCCATGCGTGGCCCATTGGCCGCAGGTCAGGAATTCGAGACGCAGACAACCATTTCTCCGGCCGCCTGTGGCGAGCAGGTGGTCGATGTCCAGCGAGCGCAAGCAACGCCAACGCCTCTACCTAGAACGTGGTGGCTATTCTTTCAGTGGATTCCCGAGAACGGAGCGCCTTGGTTTGTTGCCACGTGCTCAAGAAGCCAGCCTGTTGAAGCAGTGGCCCCAGTGTCTGCGTCCTAGGATGACCTTGTTCTAGGTGCAGTGAAGGGCATCGTCTAACGGCCGCCCTGAAACTTGAAGGTGAAGCGAGCAGCGGATGCAGCGGTCTTGCTTGCAATCGACGCGGGTGTGGCGTCGACCAGCGTCAACATGCCATCGGCAACAGGGACCGGGACGCCGAGCGTGAGGTCCACCTCCTTAGACCAGCCGCCGCCAAGCACGGTCGCCCTGACGACCAGTCGGCCGGCCTGGATGCATTGAACGTCGGCTGGGCAACGGCTGTCTTCCATGACGCGGTCGGGACGCACCCTGGGGCCATCGACCGCGGCAATCTCTCCCACCCGCACGGGGCCTTCAATCGGACGGCTCGCGACCGGACCACCCGTCGCGCACCCGGCAAGCGACATGGCCATCAGTGCTGCAAGTGGCTTCACTCTCATCCAAAAGGTCCGGACAGCTTTTCGTTGTTCGATTCGCATGGCTGAGGGCGGCTCCGAAGACGGCCTGAGTGTCCCACAGCTCCGCAATGCGCGGCTGAGATGCGCACCAGAGACTGCCGAACTTGGTGCTGTGGGCATGAGCACTCTCACTGAGTGGACGCTCACGGCAGCGGCAAGCCAGCAGCCGGCAAAGCGCTGAGCCTACTTCGCAAATTTGGCCGGTGCTGCCACGGCCAAGCTTGTGAAATTTTGGGGCTTAAGCAGCCTGCGTCGTTGTTCAAGCTTTTCCTGCCGCATGTGCGGTCACTGAGGAAAGCGACATGGCAAAGGGCAAAGGTGGTGCAAGTGGAGATACCCGCGGGGTTGGTTTCAAGGGCGATCCCGGAGCCAGGCAGGGGCGTGGTCAAGGAGGTGCGGGCGGATGGCCGTCAACCAAGCCCGGTGTGCCATCGGGCGGTAACCGTAGCAATGCACCTCCGAAGCGTTGATCAGGGGGCGACGTCCCCCCGGTTTTGAGTAGCAAAGCGATTTGGAGTCCAATTCCCAACGAGACGGAGATTGGACGTGAAGAAGCGCTTTTCCGAAGAGCAGATCATCGGCTTCGTGCGTGAGGCCGAAGCCGGCGTGGCGGTGAAGGACCTGTGCCGGCGGCACGGGTTCAGCGAGGCCTCCTACTACCTGTGGCGAAGCAAGTTCGGCGGCATGGGCGTGCCGGAGGCCAAGCGGCTCAAGGAGCTGGAGGCGGAGAACACGCGGCTGAAGAAGCTGCTGGCCGAGCAGTTGTTCGAGAACGACGTCATCAAGGACGCCCTGCGAAAAAGTGGTGACCGCACCGGCGCGCAGGATGCTGGTGCCGCAGCTGATGGAGCGCGGGCTCACGGAGCGTCGGGCGCTGGCCGTGGTGCGGATGAGCGCCAGCGCGCTGCGCTACGTCCCGCGTCCGGATCGCAACGTCGAGCTGCGCGAGCGGATCCTGGCGCTGGCGCAGCGCTACAAGCGCTACGGCGTCGGGATGATCTATCTGAAGCTGCGGCAGGAGCAGTGGCCGGTGAACTACAAGCGGGTGGCGCGGCTGTATCAGCAAGCCAGGTTGCAGGTGCGCCGGCGCAAGCGCAAGAAGGTGCTGCTGGGCGAGCGCCAGCGATTGCTTCGGCCTGAAGCGGCCAACCCAGGTCTGGTCGATGGACTTCGTGTTCGACCGCACCGCCGAGGGCCGGATGCTCAAGGCCCTGACCATCGTCGACGATGCCACGCACGAGGCGGTGGCGATCGAGGTGGAGCGGGCCATCTCCGGCCACGGCGTGGCGCGGGTGCTGGATCGGCTGGCGCTGACACGGGGTCTGCCGCAGGTGATCCGCACCGAGAACGGCAAGGAGTTCTGCGGCAAGACGATGGTGACGTGGGTCCACGCGCGCGGTGTGCAGCTGCGCTTGATCCAGCCAGGCAAGCCGAACCAGAACGCCTACATCGAGAGCTTCAACGGCCGCCTGCGCGACGAGTGCCTCAACGAACACTGGTTCCCGACGCTGCTGCACGCCCGCACCGAGATCGAGACCTGGCGACGGGAGTACAACGAGGAGCGACCGAAGAAGATCTTGGGCGGCCTGACCCCGGCCGTCTATGCCCAACAGCTAGCGGCCAAAGCCGCTACGATGAAACCCGGACTCTAAAGAGCCACGCTACTGAAAGCAGGGGGACGTCGCAGGTTGTCGATATCCAGCGAGCGAAGGCAGTGCCACTTATTAGGAATGGTGGCTGTCTTTCCACTGGATTCCCGGGAGCGGAGCGCTTTGGTGTTGCCATGTGCTCAAGAAGCCGGCCCGTTGAAGCAGTGGCGCCAGTGCCCGCGTCGTAGCAAGTCCCTCCTCTAGGTCGTCGCTGGGTCGACCGGAAACAAGACTTGCCTTCTTGCATTGCTGCACTGGGGCCACCTTATACGACGTCGTCGCCCGCCTTAGGGTGGTCGACTACTTTTTCGTTGGGATCAGCGCGACAATAATTTTGGTCCCTTTCGGGATGTCCTTGCGCATCTTTGCCTCTCGGCCATTCTCTTTGAGGTCGAACCACGGATCCATGTAGCCGCCAGGGACCTTGAGCAAGTAGTGATGGCTTGCATATCGGGTCCGGCTGTGCACGCACACGATGGTGCCACTGGGAAGCTTCCAAGGAGGGTTCCAGTCAGCGATGACTTTCACGCCTTTGCTGTAAAGAGCCCTGGCGATTTCATCGATCTCAAATCCTTCTGGCTCATCGTCTATCCCGGCACGCTTCTCTTTTTCTAGAAGACGCTTCGCTCGAGAGTATGGGATGTCCAGCAGGGACGCCACGCAAGCAGCGGCGCAACCCCATTCGTCTTCCTGGCTTACAAGATCATATTTGGGCATTTTTCTCGTCCTTGGATTGGTCTGGTCATTCTAATGTAAAGGGTTCTGTGCCCTTCGGTAGGGATGGCAAGCGCACCGGTGCTTTTTACCAGCGCTGTGCCTCTTAAAGGGACCTTAGCTTCGCTGTCCCGACCGCAAGGGCGAGCCTCCTCCTCG
>NZ_NSGT01000088.1:0-59174 GCF_009192905.1 Xanthomonas sp. LMG 12459 | reverse complement strand
TGCGCGACAGTGCGCTGGTCGGCGTGTTCGACCTGGACAGCCCCGACCTCGCCCGCTTCGACGCCGACGACCAGCGCACTGTCGCGCAGCAGTGGCACCACCAGTTCCGACCGCGAGGCCGCATCGCAGGCGATGTGCCCGGGAAACGCCTCCACGTCGTCGATGCGCTGGGTCTGGCCGCTGCTGGCGGCCGCGCCGCACACGCCCTTGTGCAGCGGAATGCGCACGCACGCGGGCAGGCCCTGGAACGGACCGACCACCAGTTCCTTGCCGTCGTAGAAGTAGAAACCGACCCAGTTCAGCCGCGGCAGCGCGTGGTACACCAGCGCGGCCAGGTTGGCGGCATTGGCGATGCGGTCGGGCTCCCCGGCGACCAGGGCACGGGCCTGGTCGAGCAACTGGGCGTACTGTTCCGGCTTGCTGCCGGTGAGCGAGGACGAGGCGAACATCGCGCGAGTCTAGCAGCGCGCTGCGTCCGCCGGCACCGCGGCGGCTGACGCCCGCGACGCACCCGGCTATCCTGCGCGCCGCCGCGCGTCCCGCCGGCCAACCGACAGGGTTTCGCATGGCTGTTCCCGCCTTCTACGTCACCGGCACCGATACCGGCATCGGCAAGACCATCGCCAGCACCGCGCTGCTGCACGCCCTGCGCGCGCGCGGCCAGCGCGCGGTGGGCATGAAGCCGGTGGCCAGCGGCTGCGCGCGCGAGGCCGACGGCTGGCGCAACGAGGACGCGCTGGCGCTGCAGGAGGCGAGCGCGCCGCGGCCGGCCTATGACGATCTCAATCCGTACGCGCTGCCGTTGCCGCTGGCGCCGGAACTGGCCGCCGCCGATGCCGGCGTGCAACTGGAGCTGGCGCCGATCGCGGCCGCGTTCGACCGCCTGCGCGCGCAGGCCGACGTGGTGGTGGTGGAAGGCGTCGGCGGCTGGGCGGCGCCGCTGTCGGCGACGCTGGACCAGGCCGATCTGGCGCGCGCGCTGCGGCTGCCGGTGGTGCTGGTGGTCGGCCTGCGCCTGGGCTGCCTCAACCACGCCCGGCTCAGCGCCGCGGCGATCGCCGCAGACGGCCTGCAGTGCATCGGCTGGATCGGCAACGAGATCGACCCGGCGATGGAGCGCATCGACGACAACATGGCGATGCTGCGCGCGCGCCTGCCGATGCCGTGCTGGGGGCGCCTGCCGTACCGGCCGCAACCGCGGGCCGAGCAGTTGGCGGCGGAACTGCAGCCGTGGGCGGGCATGTCGCCCGGCTGAGCAACTGCCGGTGGCACTGCGCTGCCGGCTTTTGTGGGAGGGACTTCAGTCCCGACGCCTGACCGATGACGCGTCGGGGCTGAAGCCCCTCCCACAAGAGCGGGGCGTCCCGACCGCGATATCGGCTCATGCCGAATGTCCCATCCCTCTTGCGGGGCCCGCGCATAGAGAAGCACGGAAGAAGAAGATATCCACCGCTCTCTGGTTTCTGGCAAAGCATCGGAGCTGAAGCCGCTCCCATCAGGAAAGCCAGGAACGCCTGGACACGCGCGATCGACCAATCCCGAATCCCCACTCCCAAATCCCGCCCATAAAAAAGGCCCGGTAGAGGGAGGGATCTACCGGGCCTTGGGTTGCACGGGGGGAGGGACCCATGCAGACCGAGCGTGCGTCGGGCGGCGAACCGCAGCGACGTCGAAAACGGTGTTATTTGGCGGCGGGCTTGGCCTTCGGCGCAGCCTGCTCGGTCGCGGCTTCGAACTGGTGCTTGGCGAGCTGGCCGATGGCCTCGGAGGCCTTCAGGCCCAGGCCGAACACTTCCTGGTTGGCCGTGGCCAGCCGCTCGAAGTTGTCGCGGGCGATCTGCAGGCCCTTCGGCCACAGCGCCTGCACGGTGCCCAGATCGCGCGCCTCGGTCAGTTCGCCGAGGAAGCCGGTGGTGGCCGACACGTTCTTCTCGAAGGTCTTCAACTGCACGCCGAACACGCTCTCGGCGCTCTCCAGCGCCAGGCGGTTGGCACGCGCCGCGGCGGCGGCGAACTGCTGGGTGTAGCTGCTGAACTGATCGTTGAATTGAGCGGACATCATGCAACTCCGTTGGAATGCCGACTGCTGTTGCAGTGCAACATACGCTCATTCTGCTGCGATGCAACAAAATTTTCTGAAGCCGCTCAGGATTCGTTCAAACTGCTTTTCTGATCAATTACTTGGCGCAATTCCGCCAGCCCTTGCCGGACGCCTCTGCGGGCCTGGAAAGCGCCAGATGCGCGCAATGACGCAACGTGGGCAGCACGCAAACCCTCAGCCGGCGCGGTGCCGCCCTTACGATTCCCGAATCCCCATTCCCCATTCCCGGCCTTCTTCAACCCGGCCCGCGATAGCGACAGCCGGAGGTGCAGGTCTCGTGCACCACCACTTCGCTCAGCAGCGGCAACGCCGGCTTGAGCCGGTCCCAGATCCACACCGCCAGACGCTCGCTGGTGGGATTGTCCAGGCCCTCGATGTCGTTGAGGTAATGGTGGTCGAGCTGGTCGTAGAGCGGGCGGAACGCCGCCTTGATGTCGCCGAAATCCATCACCCAGCCGCTCTCGGCGCCAGGCTCGCCGCTGACGTGCAGTTCGATGCGGAACGAATGCCCGTGCAGGCGCGCGCACTTGTGGCCGGGCGGCACGTTGGGCAGGCGGTGCGCGGCTTCGAGGGTGAAGACTTTGAAGATATCCATGGGGAGCATTGTACGGTCAGGGGTGGAGCGGCATGGCGGGCTGCCGGCGCCGCGCGGCGACGACGGCGCCGTCGTGCGGCAAGGCGTCGCGACATGCGCGATGCCGGGTGGAGCGGACAAAAAAGGCCGCCCCGAAGGGCGGCCCGAGGGCGTGCGCAGCGCGTGGCCGCGGACGGATCAGCGCGGCGCGGCGGGGCGGTTGCCGCCGCCGTTGCCGTGGCGGCGGCCCTGGCCCTGGCGGCGGGCGCCGTCGGCGTGGCTGCCACCGGGCTTCTTGCTGCCGGCGTGCGCATGCGCGTGCGCCGGCGCATCGCCATGGCCGCGACGGGCGTGGCTGCCGCGACGCGGCGGACGCTGGCCGCCCGGACGCTCGTCCGGCGGGTTGTTGTTGCCCCAGCGGATCGGCGTGACCGGCTCAAAGCCCGGCACGTCGCGGATGTCCATCTCGCGCTTGAGCATGCGTGCGATCGCGCGCAGCAGCTTGGCCTCGTCCTGCGCCACCAGCGAAATTGCTTCACCGGTCGAACCGTTGCGGCCGGTGCGGCCGATGCGGTGCACGTAGTCCTCGGCGACCATCGGCAGGTCGTAGTTGATGACCTTGGGCAACTGGTCGATGTCGATGCCGCGCGCGGCGATGTCGGTCGCCACCAGCACGGTGATGCGGCCGGCCTTGAAGTCGCTCAATGCGCGCAGGCGCTGGCCCTGGCTCTTGTTGCCATGGATCGCCGCGGTCTTCAACCCGGACTTGTCCAGGAACATGGTCAGCTTGTCGGCACCGTGCTTGGTGCGGGCGAACACCAGGGTCTGCTTGCGCGAGTCGGCGGCCAGCAGGTGCAGCAGCAGTTCGCGCTTGCGCGCACCGTCCACCGGATGCACGCGGTGGGTGATGGTGTCGGCCACGGTGTTGCTCGGGGTGGCCTGGATTTCCTGCGGGTCGTGCATGAACTCGCGGGCCAGCTGCTTGATGCCTTCCTCGAAGGTGGCCGAGAACAGCAGGGTCTGCCGGTTCTGCTTGGGCAGCTTGGCGAGGATGCGCTTGATCGACGGCAGGAAGCCCATGTCGAGCATGCGGTCGGCTTCGTCCAGCACCAGGATCTCGATGCCCGACAGGTCCACGCTGCGGCGCTCGAGGTGGTCGAGCAGGCGGCCCGGGCAGGCGATCAGCAGGTCCACGCCGCGGCGCAGCGCGTCGAGCTGGTTGCCCATGCCCACGCCGCCGTAGATGGTGGTGCTGGGGATGCGCAGGTACTTGCTGTAGCCGCGCAGGCTGTCGTGGACCTGGGTGGCCAGTTCGCGGGTCGGGGTCAGGATCAGCGCGCGCGGCTTGCGCGGGCCGGGGCCCACCGACTGCGGCGAAGTGCCCAGGTGCTGCAGCAGCGGCAGGCCGAACGCGGCGGTCTTGCCGGTGCCGGTCTGCGCGCCGGCCATCAGGTCATGGCCTTCCAGGGCGACGGGAATGGCCTGCGCCTGGATCGGGGTGGGGGTTTCGTAGCCCTGCTCGGCCAACGCGCGCAGCAGGAAGGGCGCAAGGCCCAGGGATTCGAACGACATGAGAATGCTCCGGATAACGCGCCGACGCCGGGACGGACCCGGCGCGCAGGCGCAAGTAGGTGAGGCTCGGAGCGTTCCCGTGAACCGCGCTGCGAGAGGGTGGATCAACCCGCAGCGCGAGGCTGGGGTTCGTCGGCACCACGAAAGGCGTCGGGCGGGGCGGGCGAGTCGGATCGTTGCGATCCTGGCCTCGCCGGCGATCCCTGAGGGAAACGGACGGCCGCATGCAGACCGGAATAGTGTACCTGAATTGGCGCGCTGCACAAAATGCGGGTCCGTTTCAGTTGAAACCAAGCCGGCGTCTGGCCGTACAATCGCCGGCTCAGCCCCCAGCACTGGACGGACATGAAGCTAGGTTCCCTGAAGGAAGGCGGTCGCGACGGCACCCTGATCGTCGTGTCCCGCGATCTGACCCGCGCCGTGCGCGCCACCGGCATCGCGCCGACCCTGCAGCGCGCGCTGGAGGACTGGAGCAACCTCGCTCCGCGCCTGAACGCCCTGTCCGAGTCGCTCAACGACGGCAGCGCCGACGGCCAGTTCGACCTGGACATGGCAGCGCTGGCGGCACCGCTGCCGCGCGCCTACGAGTTCCTCGACGGCAGCGCCTACCTGCCGCACGTCGAGCGCGTGCGCCGCGCGCGCGGCGCCGAGGTGCCGGAGAGCTTCTACACCGACCCGCTGATGTACCAGGCGGTCAGCGCCGGCTTCTACGGCCCGCGCGATGCGGTCAAGGTGGTCAGCGAGGACTACGGCATCGACCTGGAAGCCGAGATCGTGGTGGTCACCGACGACGTGCCGATGGCGGTCAGCCCGGCGCAGGCCGCCGCGCACATCCAGTTGATCGGCCTGGTCAACGACGTGTCGCTGCGCAACCTGATTCCGCCGGAACTGGCCAAGGGCTTCGGCTTCGTGCAGTCCAAGCCGCGTTCGGCGCTGTCGCCGGTGTTCGTCACTCCCGACGAACTGGGCGAGGCCTGGCAGGGCAACAAGGTGCACCTGCCGCTGCTGACCCACATCAACGGCGCCTGGTTCGGCGCGCCGGAGGCGGGCGAGGACATGCAGTTCGATTTCGCGCAACTGGTCGCGCACGCGGCCAAGACCCGGCCGCTGGCGGCGGGCGCGGTGGTCGGCTCGGGCACCATCGCCAACCAGGACACCACGCGCGGCGCCTCCTGCTTCGCCGAACAGCGCACCGTGGAAACCCTGCGCGACGGCAAGCCGAGCACGCCGTACATGTCCTTCGGCGACGTGGTGCGGATCGAGATGCTGGACCGTGACGGAGTGAGCATCTTCGGCGCGATCGAGCAGCGCATCGAGCAGGCGCCGCTGCCCTGACCCGGCCGGCGGCGGTGCCGGGGCGACCGGCGGCGCCGCAGCCCGGGTGTCCACCGGTATCGTTGTCGATTGCGCAGACGGAGGCGGGCATGGACGAGGCACTGCAGCTCTACACCTACTGGCGCTCCAGCGCCGCGTACCGGGTGCGCATCGGGCTGGAGCTCAAGCGTCTGGCCTACCAGTCGCTGCCGGTGCACCTGGTGCGCGACGGCGGGCAGCAACACTCGCCGGAATATGCGCGGTTGAACCCGCAGGAACTGGTGCCGACCCTGTGCCACGAGGGCCAGCCGATCCGCCAATCGCTGGCGATCCTGGAGTACCTGGACGAGCGCTGGCCGGAGCCGCCGCTGCTGCCGGACGCGCCGATCGATCGCGCCCGCGTGCGCGGTCTGGCGCAACTGATCGCCTGCGACATCCACCCGCTCAACAACCTGCGCGTGACGCAGTTCTTCGAGAGCGCCTGGAACGTGCCGCAACCCGAGCGCGAAGAGTGGATGCGGCACTGGATGCAGACCGGCTTCGATGCGCTGGAGCAGTTGCTGGCCGAGTCGCCCGACACCGGACGCTTCTGCCACGGCGAGCAGCCGGGCCTGGCCGACTGCTGCCTGGTGCCGCAGCTCTACAACGCGCGCCGCTTCGGCGTGGATCTGCAGGCCTACCCGACCCTGGAGCGGATCGAGCGCGCCTGCCTGGCGCTGCCGGCATTCGACGCGGCGCGCCCGGAACACCAGCCCGACGCGCAGTAAGCTGGGACTATCGTCGCAGGAGCGGCTTCAGCCGCGACCGGGCATCCGCTGCTGCCAGTCGGCCACCAGCCCCTGCCGCACCGGTGAGCATGAGGATGTGGGAGGGACTTCAGTCCCGACCGCAGTTTTCCGGACACTTCGGCCTTCACGCGTCGCAACGAAAGTCGCTTCCACACGCGCTTGCGGCGCACTCGCTGGGTGCACTGTGGGAGGGACTTCAGTCCCGACGCGCAGTTGCGTGGAAGTGGCGTTTGTCCGCGCAAGGGCGACCCGCGGCGACCGCCGCTGGACCTACGGTCCGTCGTTGCCGCCGTCGCTGCGGGGCCAGTTCGACCAGGCGGCTGCGAACGCCCGGTCGCGGCTGAAACCGCGCCTACGACAACACGGCGACGCCTCAGACGAAGCCGTGGGTGATCCGCGGCGCGGCGCTGGGGCCGCTGTCGTAGTCGGCGTAGGGATCGTGCTCGCCGCTGCCGCCTTCGGACAGGCGGAACTTCAGGGCCAGGCCGTCGCGCGAGTCGGCCGCGCGCAGCGCTTCCTCCTGCTCGATCTGGCCCTGCTTGACCATGCGGAACAGGCACTGGTCGAAGGTCTCCATGCCTTCCTCCAGCGACTCCTCCATCGCCTGCTTGATCTCGTGGACCTGGCCGCGGCGCAGCAGGTCGCGGATCATCGGCGTGTTCAGCAGCACTTCCGAGGCCGGCCGGCGGCGGCCGCTGCTGTCCTTGACCAGGCGCTGCGAGATCACCGCGCGCAGGTTCAGCGACAGGTTCATCAGCACGTTTTTGTGCGCGCTCTCGGGGAAGAAGTTGAGGATGCGCTCGATGGTCTGGTCGGCGTTGTTGGAGTGCAGGGTGGCCAGGCACAGATGTCCGGTCTCGGCGAAGGCGATGGCCGCCTCCATGGTTTCCGCGTCCAGGATCTCGCCGATCAGGATCACGTCCGGCGCCTCGCGCATCGCGTTCTTCAGTGCGTTGTGGAAGGCGTGGGTGTCCAGGCCGACCTCGCGCTGGTTGACGATGGACATCTTGTGCTTGTGCAGGTATTCGATCGGGTCCTCGATGGTGAGGATGTGCCCGGTGGTGGTGCTGTTGCGGTAGTCGATCATCGACGCCAGCGAGGTGGACTTGCCCGAGCCGGTCGAGCCGACCACCAGGACCAGTCCGCGCGGGGTCATGATCACGTCCTTGAGCACCTGCGGCAGGTGCAGCTCCTCGATGCTGGGGATCTTGCTGCGGATCGCGCGGATCACCATGCCGACCTCGCCGCGCTGCTTGAACACGTTGACGCGGAAGCGCCCGGCGTCCTGCAGGGCGATGGCCATGTTCAATTCCAGCTCCCGCTCGAACTGCGGCACCTGGCCCTCGTCCATCAACGAGTAGGCGATCTTCTTGACCATGCCCGGCGGCAGGCCGGTGGCGCCGAGCGGGTACAGCTTGCCTTCGATCTTGATATAGACCGGTGCTCCTGTGGTCAGGAACATGTCCGAGGCGTTCTTTTCGGTCATCAGCTTCAGGAAATAGCCGATATCCATGCGCAATGGTTCCCCAACGATCCGCAATCGCCCGTTGCAAGCGCGCCACAGGCTTCCGACAATGGCCGTGACCGACGTCTCCGTCCACGGCCCCCCTAGATGAAAACTAGCTTCGCACACTTCCGTTGTCAGCAGTATGTGATGGCCTGCGCATTGGCGTTGTTCGCCGCGCCGGCCGCGTTCGCCCAGGTGGCTTCGCCGGAGCTGCTGTCCGCGCAGCAGGCGGTGCAGCGTGCGGTCCAGGCCGATGCCGACCAGTACGCGCCGGACCTGCTGGCCAGTGCCCGCCAGGGCCTGGAACAGGCGCAACAGGCCGCGCTCGACCGCCGCCAGCGCAAGACCGCACCGCAACTGGCCCTGCGTGTGGCCGCCGATGCCGACCTTGCGCGCGCGCGCAGCGAGGAGGCGGTGGCCAATGCACAGTTGAAGCAGCGTCAGGCCGAGGTGGCCCAGCTGCAACAGACCCTGGGCACCGGGGAGGGCCGTCCATGAGCCGCACCCTGCACGGAATGCGCCGCCTGGCCCTGCTGGCGTTGCTGCTGGCGCCGCTGGGCGCGATGGCCGCGGACGACCCGGAACTGGCCGTGCTCAACCAGCGCCTGGTGGCGCTGCAGGCCGATCCGCTGAACGCCGATGTCGCCGCCTACGAACGCCTGCAGGCGCAGCAGGCGGTGGCCAACTTCGCCAACGCCAAGCGCAAGGAGCGCGACGAGGCGCGCTACCTGGCCGAGCGCCGGGTCGAGATCGCCGAAACCATGGCCCGTGCCGAGATCGCCCGTCGTCAGGTCGACCAGTTGGAGAAGACCCGCAGCGACCTGCTGATCGAGGCCAGCCGCCGCGAGGCCGCGCGGGCCCGGCAGGAGGCCGAGCGCCTGCGCGTGCAGGCGCAGATCCAGGCCGAGGAGGCCGAGAGTCTGCGTCAGGCGGCCGAGGCCGAGCAGGCCGCGCGGGCAGATGCGGATGCGGCGCTGGCCAGCGTCGCCGGTCAGCAGACCGCCAAGCTCAGCGCCGCGCAGCAGAAGTCGGCCAAGCTGGCGCGCGAGGAGGCCGAGCTGGTCGCCGGCACCAAGCTGCCGGCCTCGCGCTTCGAGGCGCGCGGCGAGGTCTTCACCTTCTCCGGCGCGGCCTTCGGCGCCGGCAAGGCGGCGCTGTCGGGCGATGCCACCAACCAGGCCAAGGCCCTGTCGCAGTACCTGCAGATCAGCAAGGGCAAGGTGCGGATCGAGGCCTACGACACCGACGCCGGGGTGGCGCAGAAGCGCGCCGATGCCCTGCGCGCGGCCTTGGTCAGCGGCGGCGTCGCCGCCAACCGGGTGCAGGCGGTCGGCAAGAAGGGGGCCTCGACCAAGGCCCGCTCGGCCGACGTCGTGATCGCGCCCTGAGGTCGGACGGCGCTCTGTGCAGGCGGTTTAACGGGGTTTTTCCCTGGGCCTGAGTGCCGAGCAACTGAATGCGGCAAAGCGGGCCTGCTTCTCTTGTCCACGGCGGTGGGGAGGCGTAGGGTCGGTACTCCAGGTGGCACTCCCGCCGCCTGGTGCCAACGGAGGAGTTCGAGCCGATGACGCAGTGGCGCGCACCGCAGTCCGACGTCCCGGGAACCGTGGTTCCAGGCGTTGCAGCGGTGCAGCCGGCGGCTCGCGCGCTTCCGCTCCCAGGCAACGCCCCGTGCCGCAGCGGCCGGGGCGTTCTTGTTTCTAGCTGAAGGAGGCTATTCCTATGTTCGAAGGGCAACCGCAGACCGAAATCGACGCGTTGATCAAGTCCGATCCGGAGTTCAAGCAGCTCTACCAGCGCCACAAGACCTTGGACAAGAAGTGCATGGACGCCGAGCTCGGCGTGCTGCCGATCGACGATGTCACCCTGGCGCAGATGAAGCGCGAAAAGCTCGCCGCCAAGGAAAAGCTGCTGCGCCTTTACGAGCAGAAGCCGCACTGACCGTACTATTCCCTCTTGTCGCGGGCGGTGGCTGGCCTCCTCGTCGGCTTGCCACCGTCCGCGTCATCCCCTTCGAAAGCCGCGCCCGCGGCTTTTTTCGTCCCTGCGGCGCGCATTCTCTGACTTTCCCTCCCCGAGCGCGGATAATGCCCGGTCCAGCCGCTGCCGCGGCGCGACGCATTCGGACCCGATGGCCATTCACTCCTCCGTACTCGATCTGATCGGCGACACCCCCATCGTCAAGGCCAGCAAGCTCGACACCGGGGTGTGCGAGCTGTACCTGAAGCTGGAGAGCGCCAATCCCGGCGGCTCGATCAAGGATCGGATCGGCCTGTCGATGATCGAGGCGGCCGAGCGCCGCGGCGATCTCAAGCCCGGCGCGGTGCTGGTCGAGGGTACGGCCGGCAACACCGGCATCGGCCTGGCCCTGGTCGCCCAGCAGAAGGGCTACAAGCTGATCCTGGTGGTGCCGGACAAGATGAGCCGGGAAAAGATCTTCAACCTCAAGGCGATGGGCGCCGAGGTGGTGCTGACCCGCTCGGACGTGGCCAAGGGCCACCCCGAGTACTACCAGGACCTGGCCGCGCGCATCGCCGCCGAGACCCCGGGGGCCTACTTCATCAACCAGTTCGGCAACCCCGACAACCCGGCCGCGCACGAGTTCGGCACCGGCCCGGAAATCCTGCGGCAGATGGACGGCCGGCTGGACGCGATCGTGTTCGGCTGCGGCAGCTCCGGCACCATGACCGGCCTGTCGCGCGCCTTCGCTGCCGCCTCGCCGCACACCGAACTGGTCCTGGCCGACCCGGTCGGCTCGATCCTGACCGAGTACATCGAGCAGGGCACGGTCAGCGAGAAGTCCGGCAGCTGGCTGGTGGAAGGCATCGGCGAGGATTTCCTGCCGGCGATCTCCGATTTCACCCGGGTCAAGAAGGCCTATTCGATCAGCGACGCCGAGAGCTTTCACACCGCGCGGGAACTGCTGGCCAAGGAGGGCATCCTTGGCGGCTCCTCCACCGGCACCCTGCTGGCGGCGGCGCTGAAGTACTGCCGCGCACAGACCGAGCCCAAGCGCGTGCTGGTGTTCGTCTGCGACACCGGCAACAAGTACCTGTCGAAGATGTACAACGACTACTGGATGCTGGACAACGGCTTCCTGGAGCGCCCGCAGCACGGCGACCTGCGCGACCTGATCCTGCGCCCCTACAGCCAGCGCGACACGGTGGTGGTCGGTCCCAAGGATCTGCTGACTACTGCGTATCAGCGCATGAAGCTGTACGACGTGTCGCAGCTGCCGGTCATGGAAGGCGATCAATTGGTCGGCATCGTCGACGAAAGCGACGTCTTGTTGCATGTATATGGCGACGAAGCGCGGTTCCGCGACCCCGTGGCCACGGCCATGGTCAGCAAGCTCGACCGGCTGGACGTCAAATCGCCGATCGAGGCCCTGCTGCCGGTGTTCGACCGTGGCCAGGTCGCCATCGTGATGAACGAGGGCGCCTTCCTCGGCCTGATCACCCGGATCGACCTGCTCAACTATCTGCGCCGCCGGGTGCAGTAATCCCTGCGGCCGGCACGGCCCCGTGCTGCATGGGGCCGTTCAGACCGCACTGCTAGAATCACGCCCCTTTTCCGGTAACCCCACATGACGGACAACACGTCGAATCCCCATGGCGACGGCCCCGCGCTGGCGCTGGCGCTGGCGACCCTGGCCATCCATGGCGGACAGCACCCGGACCCGTCCACCGGCGCGGTGATGCCGCCGATCTACGCGACCTCCACCTACGCCCAGTCCAGCCCCGGCGAACACCAGGGCTTCGAGTACTCGCGCACCCACAACCCGACCCGCTTCGCCTACGAGCGCTGCGTGGCGGCCCTGGAAGGCGGCAGCCGCGGCTTCGCCTTCGCCTCGGGCATGGCCGCGACGGCCACGGTGATCGAACTGCTGGACAGCGGCAGCCACGTCATTGCGATGGACGACCTGTACGGCGGCAGCTACCGCCTGTTCGAGCGGGTGCGCAAGCGCACCGCCGCGCTGGAGTTCGGTTTCGTCGACCTGACCGACCCGGCCGCGTTCGAGGCGGCGATCCGCCCGACCACGAAGATGGTGTGGATCGAGACCCCGACCAATCCGATGCTGAAGATCGTCGATATCGCGGCGATCGCCGCGATCGCGCGCAAGCACGGTCTGCTGGTGGTGGTCGACAACACCTTCGCCTCGCCGCTGCTGCAGCGGCCGCTGGCGCTGGGCGCGGACATCGTGGTGCATTCGGCGACCAAATATCTCAACGGCCACTCGGACATGGTCGGCGGCATGGCCGTGGTCGGCGACAACGCCGAGCTGGCCGAACAATTGGCTTTCCTGCAGAACTCGGTGGGCGGCGTGCAGGGCCCGTTCGACAGCTTCCTGGCCCTGCGCGGCCTGAAGACCCTGCCGCTGCGCATGCGCGCGCACTGCGACAACGCCCTGGCGCTGGCGCAGTGGCTGGAGACGCACCCGGCAGTGGAGAAGGTGATCTACCCGGGCCTGCCCTCGCACCCGCAGCACGCCCTGGCCGGCCGGCAGATGAGCGGCTACGGCGGCATCGTCTCGATCGTGCTCAAGGGCGGCTTCGACGCGGCCAAGCGCTTCTGCGAGCGCACCAATCTGTTCACCCTGGCCGAATCGCTGGGCGGCGTGGAGAGCCTGGTCAACCATCCTGCGGTGATGACCCATGCTTCGGTGCCGGTCGCACGCCGCGAGCAGCTCGGCATCAGCGATGCGCTGGTGCGGCTGAGCGTGGGCGTGGAGGATGTGGGGGATTTGCGTGGGGATTTGGACAGGGCGTTGGCACAAGGGCTGTCCGTATGACGATCCTTTCGGTTTTCGGCAAACATCGCTCGCTTGCCTTCGAACTCACCCGGCGCGAGGTGCTGGGCAAGTACCGCGGAGCGACCTTTGGACTGCTTTGGTCGTTGATCAGTCCGTTCTTGATGCTGTTGATCTATACACTCGCCTTTGGCTTCATTATGAAGAGCCGTTGGCCTGGTACCACAGGATCAACTTCTGAGTTCGCATTGATTCTGTTCGCAGGTTTAACGGTTCACGGATTCTTTGCTGAGTGCTTCACCCGCTCGCCTCAACTCATCGTGGCAAACACCGCTTACGTCAAGCGCGTTGTATTTCCGCTGGATGTGCTGGTGTGGAGCATGGCGTTCTCCGGCCTGTTCCATCTGGCGATGAACATGATTGTGCTTTTGGTGTTGCAGGCGGTCTGGGGAACTGGTGTGTCGCCGACTGCTTTACTGCTGCCGCTGGTGCTTGTGCCACTGGTCGTGATGACCGTTGGAGTATGTTGGCTCGTATCTGCTCTAGGTGTGTACTTGCGAGACATCGGCCAGGTTACAGGTGTGCTCGCAACTGCGATGCTGTTTCTGTCTTCGGCCATCATTCCGCTCAACTCCGTGCCGATGACCTATCGTTGGGTGTTCGAGATTAATCCTTTGACATTCATCATCGATCAGGTGCGCGAGGTGGTGATCTGGGGCCACATGCCGGATTGGACCGGGCTGGCTTTGTACTTGATAGCGTCAAGCGCCTTCGCATTTCTGGCGCATACCCTGTTCAGGAAGATGCGTGGAGGGTTTGCCGATGTCCTCTGACGACTCTTTCGATCCGCAACACATGGCCGTCTCCGTTGCGGGAGTCGGCAAGGCGTATCACATGTATGAGCGCCCCTCGCACCGTCTCTGGCAAGGGCTGTTCGGTAAGCGCAAATCGTTCTACCGTGACTACTGGGCGATCCGTGGCGTAGATTTCCAGGTTCGCAAGGGGCAGACAGTCGGTATTGTCGGACGCAATGGGTCAGGCAAGTCCACGTTGTTGCAGATCATCGCTGGCACGCTTACGCCGACCGAAGGACAGGTCAAGGTGAACGGAAAGGTGGCGGCACTGCTTGAACTGGGCAGTGGCTTCAACCCCGAGTTTACGGGGCGTGAGAACGTTTATCTTAACGCCGCGATTCTCGGCCTGAGCCGCGATCAAGTTGAGACGCGCATGGCCAGCATCCTTGCCTTCGCCGACATTGGCGAATTCATCGATCAGCCGGTGCGCAGCTATTCGAGCGGCATGGCTGTACGCCTCGCGTTCGCCGTGATCGTGCACGTGGATGCCGACATATTGATCATCGACGAGGCGCTCGCGGTGGGGGACGCGTTCTTTTCGCAAAAATGCATGCGCTTTCTGCGCGAGTTCCAGAAAAGCGGCACGCTGCTATTCGTCAGCCACGACGCCGCCGCTGTCACCAACCTCTGCGAGTACGCGGTTTGGCTGGACCATGGGCAGATGCGCATGGTGGGCACCTCACAGGAGGTTGTCGAAGCCTACATGACCGAGCAGCACGTGGCCGGCCGGCGCGAAATCGCCGGCGAAAAGCTGGTGGTGTCTTCGGGCGGCGAGCGCAGGGAGTTGGCAGACATGCCGGATTTCCGCCTGCATGCTCTGCTTGCGGAAGGCTGCACCAACCGCATGGCGGTGTTCGAGTTCGATCCCGACCGGACCGGTACCGAGTTCGGTGCGCAGGGTGCGCGGATCGTGGACGTGGCATTGCGGGACGACAACGGCGGCCGGTTGGTGATGGTGCAGGGCGGCGAGGTGGTAACGTTGCGCATCGAGGTCGAACTGCAACAGGCTCTGGGCGACCTGATCGCCGGGTTTTACGTCAAGGATAGGCTTGGGCAGAGGCTTTTCGGCGACAACACCTATTTCGCCTGCCGTGGTATGGAACTGAGCGGCAAGACCGGGGATCGCCTGTCCGCCTCGTTCAAGTTTCGTATGCCGATCCTGCCCTCCGGTTCGTACATGATCGACGCTGCTGTTGCCTCCGGCGACCAGAATGACCACGTGCAGCATCATTGGATCTACGACGCGCTGGAGTTCCGCGCACTGGACGAAACCATGCGCTTCGGGCTGGTTGGCCTGCCGATGATGGCGATTGACGCAAAGATTGAGGCTAAATGATGGAATTTACCGGCGAGCGCTTCGTTCCGACCGAATCTGGTGAACTGGCCTATGAGCATTGGCATCGTTATGCTTGGTGCCAGGAGCTTGCACGCGGGCGTCGCGTCTTGGACGTGGCCTGCGGCGAGGGCTACGGTTCGGCACTGCTCGCGGACGTGGCGGAGGCCGTGGATGGAGTTGACATCGCCGTTGAAGCGGTGAGTAGCGCACGGTCCACATATGGTACTCGCGCAAACCTGCGCTTCCATGAAGCCAGCGCCACCCGGCTTCCCTTCGCTAACGCTTCGTTCGACTTGGTAATCTCGTTCGAGACGGTCGAGCATCTGCTCGAGCAAGAGCAGATGCTGGAAGAATTGCGACGCGTGCTCAGGCCAGATGGCATTCTGGTAATTTCCTCGCCCAATCGCCCGATTTATTCCGATGCTCGTAACTATCGCAACGAATTCCACGTCCGCGAACTCGACTTTGAGGAGTTTTCCGCCTTGCTGGGCCGGCAGTTCCCGGCTGTAGATTTTTACGGCCAACGCATGTCATCGGGGTCGCTGTTGCTTCCATTGCAAGGCAGCCGAGATCAGTACAAGGCTTTCACGTCTTCAGGTAGGTTGGAAAACCGCACGGTCGACGCCGACAAGATCATGTATTTCGTGGCGGTATGTGCGGCTGTGCACGGGCTGCTTCCGCGCATGTCGGCGTCGTTTTACGTCGATGGCGGGTCGGATCTGTATGCACGGCACGAGTCTATCGCACATTGGGCGCAATCGCTGGAATCTGAACTTGTCCTAGCGCGAGGCCAGCTTGATCAGTTGCGCGGCGAGTTTGAAGCCAGAACTGAGTGGGCGCAATCGCTGGAATCCGAGCGCAGTCGTCTGCTAGACATGCTTGAGCAATTGCAGCGCGAATTCGACGAAAAGGTACGTTGGGCACTCAAGCTCGAGAGTGAGAGGGTGGATCTGGTTCAGCGGCTATGTGCTGTGCAAGCGGATTATCAGGAAAAAACTGCGCTGATTGAGGTATTTGCCGAAGACAAGCGCGTGGCTGTGGCTAGCGCGGAGGAAAGCGCGCGGCGGGCCGGTGTGTTGGAGCGTGAAGTGTCAGGGCTTCGCCAAGTCCTTGCTGAAAGCGAGCAGCAACTACAGGCAAACGCAGCTGAAGTGACTGCAAGTCAGGGCAAGATCGATGCGTTGCGCGATGATCTGCATTTCCTTCGCGAATCGGTGTCTTCTTCGAAAGCTCGGCGTCAGCAGGTTGGTGCTATCCGATTAGTCGAGCCCCTTCCCATTGCTGGACACGATTACGGTGCAGATATCGCTGCGTACCGTGCTGTTATTCGCGATCTTGAGCAGCAACTCAAAACTTTACTGGAGTCGCGTTCCTGGAGGTTGACGCGAGCGGTTCGTTTTGGAAGTCGCGTCGCGCGTGGCGATTGGAGTGCTGTAGTTGCGTCGCTCCGCGGAAAGCCGTTTGTGCGTCACCCCGCGCTGAAGCACCTGCGCACGCTGGTGCGGCGCTGGATGGCAGAGCGCGAGGCTGAGGCGCGGCCGCTACCGCCGCAACTTGTGGCGGCAAAAGTGGAGCAGGACCCAGAGACGTCATTGCGCGGAATCCGCTTTGAGAACGAGGAGCGACCTCTAGTCTCGGTGCTGATTCCGGTCTACGGCAACCTGTCATGCACATTGGTGTGCCTGCAATCATTATATGATCATTTGCCGAGTGTGCCGATCGAGATACTGGTCGCTGAGGATGCGTCCGGCGATCCGCAGATTTCGCGAATCGCTCAGATTCCCGGCCTTATATATTACGAAAATCCTCAGAATATGGGCTTCCTCCGCTCATGCAATGAGCTTGCGCGCAGGGCGCGCGGCGAGTACGTGTACTTCCTTAACAATGACACCGAAGTAACGAAGGGTTGGCTGGAGGCGCTTCTGTCTGTATTTCAGCGCGAAGACGCTGGTATGGTCGGTTCTAAGCTAATCTATCCCGACGGTCGCTTGCAGGAGGCTGGTGGAATCGTCTGGAAGGACGGTAGCGCTTGGAACTTCGGTCGCATGGAGAATCCGGCACGCGCACCGTATTCGTATCTGAAGGAGGTCGACTATATATCGGGCGCGTCGATCATGCTGCGTCGCGATCTGTTCGAAACGCTTGGTCGCTTCGACGAGCATTACGCACCGGCGTATTATGAGGACACTGACTTGGCATTCCGGGTCCGCGCGCAGGGCCTGAAGGTTTACCTGCAGCCGGCCTCGATTGTGGTGCATTATGAGGGCATTTCCAGCGGCACGGATGAGTCGAGCGGGGTTAAGGCTTACCAGGCCGTCAATCGCCTGAAATTCTTTGAGCGCTGGCGCCAGACCCTGGAGCGCGATCACCTTCCCAATGCGCAGGATGTTTTTTTGGCACGCGACCGTTCTATCGGACGTTCACACGTTCTGGTGGTTGATCATTACGTGCCGCAGCCAGACCGCGATGCTGGCTCTCGTGCCACCTGGCAATTGATGTCGCTACTGGTGCAGAAGGGCTATGCTGTGCACTTCTGGCCGGAAAATGCTTATTTCGATGCTGATTACACCCCGGCATTGCAGCAGCTCGGCATCGAGTCACTGTGCGGAGGGGAATATTTCGGTAGGTTCGAGGATTGGATGCGCGACAATGGCCATTATCTCTCTACAGTAATTCTTAATCGCCCGCATGTTTCGATTGGTTTGGTGGATATTGTCCGCGCGCATTCTGGCGCGCGTGTCATTTATTATGGGCACGATATTCATCACCTGAGGATGATGGAGCAACTCAAGCTAGCGCACGATGCCGGTCTTGAGGCGGAGATGACTCGTTTTCGCGACATGGAGTACACGATGTGGCGCAAGTCTGACGTGGTTCTGTATCCGTCAGCCGACGAAACCCGTCATGTCGAACAGTGGTTCATGGCTGAGGCTGTACAGGGAGCGGCGGCGACCGTGCCCTTGTATGCATATGATCCGGTCAGTGGCCCGGCGCTGGAAGGCCCGCGAGGCCGTCAAGGCATTCTGTTTGTCGCCGGTTTCGCGCATCCACCGAACGTCGATGCCGCCATCTGGTTCGTCAGCGAGGTATTGCCATTGGTGCGCAAGGACATGCCAGATGCTCATCTGACGATGGTCGGGTCAAATCCTCACGCGGACGTACAAGCGCTTGCTAGCGATTCTATTCGCGTTACCGGCTACGTTAGCGACGCAGATCTGGAGCGCTATTACCGAACTTCCCGAGTGTCTGTGGCTCCGTTGCGCTTTGGAGGCGGCGTTAAGGGAAAGGTAGTCGAAAGCATGCGCTTCGGTTTGCCATGCGTCACAACGCCTACGGGCATGCAAGGGTTGGGCGAGGCAGCGATCTTCATGCCGCACAGTGCAGACCCTCAGAATATGGCCGCTTCAATTGTTACGCTGTTACGCGATGATGCGGAGTGGGAGCGAGTGTCCGGCGCGTCGCGTGATTTTATTGCAAAAAATTATTCGCGCGAGGCTGTCTGGCGAGTGATAAGTGATGCATTCGATTCGCGTGTGAAAAATGGAGCTAGTTGAAAATAAGGTGCGATTTAGTCTACAAGATTTGAGTAGTGTTTTTGGGGGGGCGATTTTCCGTTCTCTTGATGTGCTCTGTATCGCTCCCGTCGGTTCTGCATCGATATCCGCATGCTGCCATGGATGGGATAGTGAACGCCGATCCAGGTGGCCATGGCAGGTTCTTGCTGCCGTGGTTTATTCCGGCCGGTCCTCGTATGCCGAACGCCGGGATAGTCGGTTTTCTAAGAAGGCTGCATGCGTGGCCGGGCTTTGCCATCCAGCTTGCTGCCTGACAAAGACGCATTTGCTGCGTTTTTTCAGTCAATGCATATAGATTGGGTAATGCGATACATCATTGGTGAGTCACCTAAATCCCGTCTTATTTTCTCGTATTTCCCACTATAGATTGTTCATGGCCTGATCATTTTCGTCGGTGCCCATTACCGCTATGGGCAGGCGGTGCCAGGTATTATTAATCTGTCCAGTTCTTGATTGCTGTGGCTGGCGCGCAGTGTAAATATTTGCCCGGGCGCGACCCAGCCAGGAATTGTTGGGCTCTCGTTGCTTCCGCCGGCGAACACTAGTTGCTTCTTGTCCTCTGGTCCGACCCATAGCTCTGTACCGTCCTTGGTCGGACTATTCCACTTGATAATCGCTGTGACCAGTTTCGAGCATGTCGGCTGCATTAGCTCAGCTCGCATCAAGCCCTTTACGCCACTTAATTTAAGAAAGGAGGTGTCGGCAGTTGCAGAGGGGGGCGTGTTCGCTATGTTGGAATCAGTTTCAGGCGGTGGCGGATTCTGGGTCAGCAGTGCTTCTGCATCACTAGGCTTGCCCCCGCATCCCCCCAAGAACAGAAGCCCAATGTAAATGACTTTGATCGGATGCCTCACTTCGCTTCCCTCCCTTTAGCGGGCTCCAATACCCGATACTGGTTAATGCAGAGAGCCTGCTTGGGTAGTACCCAATGGCATTTCGTGCGCGCTTTGGAGTAATCGCGGTCCTCCATCGCCCAGACATCAAGTACTGGAATCGGGTGACCAACACGATTAACGATATCTTGAGCATCTTCAAGTGCTGTCCGACGCAATTTGGTTGGATAAAAATAGCGCATGTGGCTTTGGGTGACCAAAGGGTTGTCCAAGGGTTGTGCCAAGCCGGCTGAATCCCATTGGAAAATCGGTAGTGTCGAATAATAGGAAATCATCCCAATTTCAGGATTTCGCAAGATGAATTCCCCGGTCTCGGGAAGTTTAAAGGTGCCATGATCGGTGCGCGACACTGCAAGTGACAAATAGCCTTGGGCTCGCGTTTGCTCGCCAGTGCGCCATTGGTTTGGGCCGTCGTTCGGTAGCCTTCCATAGCACAGTGACGTGATCAGTAAAACGCCCAGGGCGCCGGCTATCATATTTTGTGAGTCCTTTCGCTGCGTGAAAAAGGAGCGGCCTAATAGTGCTCCGATTATCAGGCTAAGGATATTCTGATAATACCACCAGAAATTTGCTGGCATGCGAAAAAAAATAATGACGTAGCACAAGACCATTGCGGCGATGGCAACTCGATTGATTCGTGGTTTATTGAGGGCTAGCGCTCCTAGTGTGCCGAGAATGCATGCCCAGCCAGCAATCGTGTTGACATTCGATGGAAATTGCGAGCGTAATAGGAGTGAAATGCCAAGTCGTTCGGGTAAGGCAACAAGTAGTGTTGTCTTCTCAAACAAGAACGGGAGGGCGGATTTCCCCCAGTATGTGACCGGAACTGGCCAGACCCTGAGTAGCGCGCAAAGAGT
The DNA here is from genome assembly GCF_009192905.1 of Xanthomonas sp. LMG 12459. Taxonomy (NCBI): domain Bacteria; kingdom Pseudomonadati; phylum Pseudomonadota; class Gammaproteobacteria; order Lysobacterales; family Lysobacteraceae; genus Xanthomonas; species Xanthomonas sp. LMG 12459. The sequence goes on along the minus strand of NZ_NSGT01000088.1, from coordinate 39,053 downwards.
GACCCATGCAATTGAAAAGACTACTAGCGGCATCAGGATGGATTTGATCTGAGGCAGTAGTTGTGCTTTCCGGTTGCGGGTGCCGATATGCACGAAGTAAAGAGCCAGAATTGGTAGGCTCACATCGGGGCGAATGAGTGGGCCCAGTGGAAGCAGCCAGCTTAGCAAGCGCAGGTTTGTGGGCTGTTGGCGTACCAGCATTGCTAAAGTGGCAACCCACATCAGTAGAAGGCCACCCTCAAACTCGAAAATAGTGTCTAGGCAGGTGGACAGAAGTGCCAATGTTGCGCCTAGCCAAGCAAATGCGGTCAAATTCCGTCGCCAAAATGGCAAAAAGACCAGCCACGTGATCATACCGCTGAGTAAGATCGTGATTTTTGCATCTAGAAGGGTGCGTTGTCCGTGGCCGAAAAGCTCGGACAACGCGGCGGCCGCGGTCAATACCACGATCCTTATCGGTGAAGATGCCAGTAGCGCGCCGCGCTCTGCCAGGTGTGGGTAGTACTGCCACGTGCCGTAGTCCATCGCATTGCGCGCAACGGCGAGGTAGATGTATACGTCGTCGAAGAAGCCCTTTTTAAGCTCTAGGTAGTAATGAATGCAGAATGCGCCGGAGGCGAGTAGGGCCAGCCAAGGCAGTACGCGCATCCAGGTCGTACTCGCGGGGCGGGTGGATTGCGCGGCAGGGATGGAACGACTGATCATGGGTAGTAGGAAGTCCCACGGTTGATGAAAACAAAGCGCTTATCGAGTTGGTATTTGGAAACGTAGCCGATCGCAAGGCCAATGATGGCACCCACATAGCGCATTCCCTCGCTGCCGAACAGGCAATGAAAAACCAGTTCGCTACCCCAAAAGACTAGCGTGGTCATGCCTCCCATCACGGTATACATAGCAAAGGTGCGCGTATCGTGGCGGGCGTCACGCGTGGCGAAACGGAAAATCCAACGCTTATCCAGCAGGTACTTCACAAGCAGCCCTGTGAGTGTGCCGGCGGCGATGCTGGCCGGAACTGTGGTTGATGGCCACAGCCAAGCTCGTACAGCGATACACTGGGTGCCGATATTGACTGCGGCGGCGACCGCTGCGAAAGCCAGGTACAGCGTGATCAAGCGGATGCGCTTCATAGCTTGATCCGCATGAAAATTGGTTCTGGGATTAGCTTGATTACATGCATGATCGCCCACCAGAAACCGGGCAGGTAGGCGACCGCGCGGCGGCCGTCCACCGCGCGCAGGATGCCCTTGGCGATCTGGTCGGGCTTGGCCCACAGCACGCCCTTCTTGAAGGCGGCGGTCATCGGCGTATCGACGAAACCCGGCTTGATCGTGAGCACGTTGATGCCCTCCGAGCGCAGACGTTGGCCGAGGCCGCTCAGGTAGGCGCTGACCGCGGCCTTGGCACTGCCGTATAAGTAATTGCTGGCGCGGCCGCGGTCGCCGGCCACCGACGAGATCACCGCCAACGTCGCGCCCGTGCGCAGGCGCGGCACCAGTGCGGCGCACAGCGCGATGGTCGAGGTGCCGTTGGTGGCGAACTCGCGCATCGACAGCTCGACCGAGGCGTCGCACGCGGCCTGGTCGGGCAGTGTGCCGTGGGCGATCAGCACCACGTCCACGCCACCCAGCGCGGCCCAGGCGGCATCGAAGGCCGCCGCATGGCCGGCGCTGTCGTTGACGTCGAGCACGCCGACGCTGGCCCTGCCGCCGCGCGCCGACAGGTCCGACGCGATCGCGTCCAGGCGCGCGGCCTGGCGGCCGAGCAGGTGGAGGGCCGCGCCGCGCGCGGCGTAGTGCCGGGCGGTGGCCTCGGCGATCGCCGAGGTGGCACCGATGATGAGGACGCGTTGCATGTTCACTCCGTGACCCGGCGCCAGAAGCCGGAAGAAAAGCGGGGATCGAGATAGCGGTTGAAGTCCTGCCAGCGGGCATAGGCGCGCTGGAACGAGGCGGCGGACATGCGCGCGTCCTTGGCAGGGTACAGAGCGCCGCCAGCGGCGTCGACAATCCGGTCCAGCCGCTCCAGCAGGCGCAGTACGTCGGCGCCGTCGTTGGGGAAGTCCAGCGCCAGCGTGGTGCCCGGGCGAGGGAAGGACAGCATGCCGCGCGAAGGAAGGTCGCCGAATTCCTTAAGTACCGCCAGGAAGGAGCCGCTGCCGCTGCGGGCGATTTCCGCCAGCAGCGCATCCACACCGTCGCGTGCGGTGGCCGGCGGCAGCAAGCACTGATACTGCAGGAAGCCGCGCGGGCCGTACATGCGGTTCCAGTGGCGGATACCGTCCAGCGGATAGAAGAACGGCAGCACATGGCTCAGCCGGCGTTTGCTGCGCGCGGGCTGGCGCCAGTAGTACAGCGCGTTGAACGGCCGCAGCGACAGCTTGTTGACCAGCGAGACCGGCGGGGTCAGCGGCATCGCCAGGCCCTTGCCGGGCGAGACCGGGCGCTCCTCGGGCAGGCCGGCGCAGTGATCGGCGCGGGTGAAATGGCCGCGGCCGCGGGCGCGACCGCTGGCCAGGCAGTCGATCCAGGCGACGCTGTACTCGTGGCTGTCGGCCGAGGCGGCGGACAGCGCGAAGAACTCGTCGAGCGAGCCGAAGCGGATGTTCTCCGTCTCCAGGGCCGGGCCCGGCACGCGGCGCAACTGGATCTCCGCCCAGGTGATCAGCCCGGTCAGGCCAAGTCCGCCAACCGTGGCCGCGAACCAGCCCCCGGCATCGTCGTGCGGTGTGCACAGGCGGCGGCTGCCGTCGCTGCGCAGCAGTTCGAAGGCGAGCACGTGGTGGCCGAAATTGCCGGTGCGGTGATGGTTCTTGCCGTGCACGTCGTTGGCGATGGCGCCGGCCACGGTGACGTAGCGGGTGCCCGGGGTCACCGGCAGGAACCAGCCCTGCGGCAGTGCCAGATCGATGATCTCGGCGAGGGTGACCCCCGCCTCGCAGCGCAGGCGGCCGGAGGCCGGGTCGAAGCCGATGAAGCGGTCCAGGCCGCGGGCGCACAGCAGGGTGCCGTCCGGGTTGAGGCAGCTGTCGCCGTAGCTGCGGCCATTGCCCCGCGGCAGTGCGTGGCCGGCGAAGGCCGGCAGCGCAGCCGCCCGGTCGGCGATCGGCAGCAGCGTTTGCGTCACCCGTGGGTAGCGCCCCCAGGACTGCCCGGCGTCCGCCATCAGATGGCGCTCAGCGCGAACAGCCCGCACAACACGACGACCATCTGGCTGACCCGGTCCGTGGCGGCGAACACGATCGGGTCGTCGTGCATGTCGCCGCGGTGCGCCACGATCCACACCCGGCTGACCCAGTACAGCAGCACCGGGCAGATCAGCCACAGCAGCTGCGGATGCCGATACAACTGCACGCTTGCCGGGCTATTGATGTACAGCGCCATCACCAGCACCGCGATGTAGCCGGCCGCCGCGCCCATCGACTGCAGCAGCACCAGGTCCTCCACCGAATAGGCGCGCCCGCTAGCTTTGGTCTTGCCGCTGCCCAGCATGGCGTGCAACTCGGTGTAGCGCTTGAGCAGCGCCAGCGAGAGGAAAATGAACATCGAGAACGCCAGCAGCCAGAACGACAGCTCCAGGTCGATCGCGACCGCGCCGCCGATGATGCGCACGGTGTACAGCGCCGCCAGCAGCACCACGTCGATCATCACGATGCGCTTGAGGCGCAGCGAGTACGCCAGCGTCATCACGTAATAGGCCAGCAGCACCAGGGTGAACTGCAGGTTGCAGGCCAGCGACAGCGCCAGTCCGGCCAGGGTCAGGGCGGGCGCGGCGAACAGGCCCTGCAGCAGTGGCAGCCGGCCGGCGGCGAACGGCCGCTTGCGCTTGCGCGGATGCTGGCGGTCGGGGGTGAGGTCGAGCAGGTCGTTGAGCACGTAGACGCCGGAGGCGCAGAGCCCGAACGCGACCATGGCGATCACCGACTGCAGCACCGAGGCGCCGTCCAGGAAGCGATGCGCGGTCAGCAGCGGCACGAACACCAGCAGGTTCTTCAGCCATTGGTGCAGGCGCAGCGCCTTGAGCCAGGCACGGGCGCGCGGCGGCGCCGGCCAGTGGCCGTGGACGGTGGTGCGCTGTGCGGCAGCGGCGCGCAGTCCGTTGCCGTTGTTGACCACCCAGGCGCCACCGGCCTTGTCCCATACGTGCAGGTCCACGCGGCCATTGCCGGCGTAGTCGAAATTGCCTTCGCCGAACCGCTGCACCAGCACGTCGGCCTTGTTGCGGCCGGACAGGTTGCGCTGGCCGTCGCTGGCGATGACCTCTTCGAACAGGCCCAGGTGCGCGGCGATCGGCGCGACCAGCAGCTGGTCTGAGGCGGTGCACAGCACGCGCGGGCGCTGCGTGGTCGTACGCAGCAGCTCCAGCACGTGCTCGTTGTAGGGCAGGGTCTCGGCCGGGAGCGTGACCCGCGCGGCCAGTTCGCGCTTCAGCGCGGCCTTGCCGCGCAGCAGCCACAGCGGCAGCAGGAACACGTACAGCGGATTGCGCGCCAGCAGGGCCAGCAGGGACTCGTAGAGGATGTCCGAATTCAGCAGGGTGCCGTCCAGATCCACACAGAGCGCGCGCCCTGAAGCAGCCGGGCGGTCGGCGGGAAAGCTGGGGGGGACGGACATTCTGCGGCCTGGTGATGCATAGCGGGGCCGCGATTATACCCGCGACACGCCCTGGCCCCGCTCAGTCCGCTGACGCCGTTGCAGGAACTCGGTTGCGCTCATCGCCAGGGCGCCCACGGCGACCGCATACCAGAGCGTCACCAGCCGCGCGGCCACCGCGACTGCGATCGCATCGGCGGTGGCGACGCCCAGCCGGTCCAGCATCAGCACGATCGCCAGTTCGGTGGTGCCGACACCGCCGGGCACGAAGGACAGCGCGCCGATCAGCATCGCCAGCGGGTAGATGCCGAACGCGACCAGCGGGTCCAGGTCCAGGCCCAGGCCGCTGCACAGCCCGACGAAGACCGCCGAGGTCAGGCCCCAGGCGCCGGCACCGGCAATCAGGCTGCGCACCAGTTGCGAGGCGCCCAGGCAGGCACGCAACTCCATGGCGGCGAATACGGCGAACTGCGCCGTCCCCCGCAGCCAGCGGCCGGGCAGGCGCGCCCACATTCTCCAGCCATGTAAGCAGGGCCGGCCAGGCGGCAGCGCCGAACAGCAGCGCGACGAAGCCCAACACCACCGCGGCGAGGGTGCCCAGGGTGGGGAAGACCGGCGCAGCCAACAGCGACAGCGCCAGGATCACCAGCAGGTCGGAGGCGCGCTCGAACACGAATACCGCCAGCGTCCGCCCGGCCGGTACGCCCATGCGGGCGAAATAGCGGATGCGCAGCAATTCCCCGGCCTTGCCCGGGGTCGCGGTCAAGGCGAAGCCGGCCAGGTAGGCGGCCCAGCCCAGCCAGAACGGCACCGCATGGCCTTGCCGTTGCAGCAGCCAGCGCCAGCGCCAGAAGCGCAACAGGTAGCTGACCGAGACCGGCAGCACCGCCAGCGCGAGCAACGGCCAGACCGCGCCGAGCCGGGCGAACGTGCCGTTGCCGCGGTCCACCCACCATAGGGCAGCCAGGTAGCCGCCGCACAGCAGCACGACGAACGCCGCCAGATGATCCGCACGGTGGCGCGGCGCGGGCACGCCGTCGGCGCCGTGCGGCATCATCCCCAGGTCCTCCTGACTGCTCAGCCCAGTGCCTTTTCCAGCTCCGGCAGCACCGTGAACAGGTCGCCGACCAGGCCGATGTCGGCGATCTCGAAGATCGGCGATTCCGGGTCCTTGTTGATCGCGACGATGGTGCCGGCGTCCTTGATGCCGGTCAGGTGCTGGATGGCGCCGGAGATGCCGATCGCCACGTACAGCTCCGGCGCGATGATCTTGCCGGTCTGGCCGACCTGCAGTTCGTTGGGCACGTAGCCGGCGTCGACCGCCGCGCGCGAGGCGCCGACCGCCGCGCCCAGCTTGTCGGCGAGCTGGTACACGATCTGGAAGTTCTCCGCCGAACCGACGCCGCGGCCGCCGGAGACCACGCGCTTGGCGCTCTGCAGGTCGGGGCGGTCGGACTTGCCCGCAGCCAGGCCGACGAAGCGGGTGTGGCTCGGCAGCGCCGCGTCGACGCTGGCCGCTTCGACCGCCGCGCTGCCGCCCTGCGCCGCTTCCGGCCACGAGGCGCTGCGCACGGTGGCGACCACGATCTGGTCGGCCGGGGCCTGCACGCTGATGATGGCGTTGCCGGCGTAGATCGGGCGCTTGAACGCGTAGTCGCCGTCCACCGCCATCAGGTCGGAGATCTGGTTGACGCCGAGCAGGGCCGCCACCACCGGCATCAGGTCCTTGCCGAACGTGGTGGAGGGGCCGAACACGTGGGTGTAGCTCTTCGCCAAGGCGGCGATCTGCGGGCCCAGCACCTGCGCGATGGCGTGTTCGTTGGCGGAGTTGGCGACGGTGAGGACGCGGGCGACGCCGGCGATCTGCGCGGCCTGGGCAGCCACCGCGGCCGGATCGGACGCCAGCACCACGATGTCGATGGCCTCGGCCGACAGCGCCTGCGCGGCGCTGACGCACTTGGCGGTGGCGGCGTTGAGCTGCCCGTTGAGATGTTCGGCGACGACGAGGATCTTGGCCATTACAGCAACCCCTTCTGCTTGAGTGCGGCCACCAGTTCGGCGGCATCCTTGACCATCACGCCGCGGCTGCGCTTGGCCGGCGGGGCGTAGTGGGTGGTGGTGAGGCTGTCGTTGGCCTCCACGCCCAGGTCGGCGAAGGCCAGCGTCTGCAGCGGCTTGCTCTTGGCCTTCATGATGTCCGGCAGCTTGATGAAGCGCGGCTCGTTCAGGCGCAGGTCGGTGGTGACCACCGCCGGCAGGTCCACTTCCAGGGTCTCCAGGCCGGCGTCGACCTCGCGGGTCACCGTCGCCTTGCCGTCGGCCACCACCAGCTTGCCGGCGAAGGTCGCCTGCGGACGGCCCCACAGCGTGGCCAGCATCTGCCCGGTCTGGTTGGCGTCGTCGTCGATCGCCTGCTTGCCCAGGATCACCAGGTCCGGCTGCTCCTGCTCGACCAGCTTGAGCAGGGTGCGCGCCGCGGTCAGCGGCTGGATCGCCGCGTCGGCGACCACGTGGATGGCACGGTTGGCGCCCATCGCCAGGCCGTTGCGCAGGTGCGCGGCGGCGTCGGCCGGGGCGATGGTGGCGACCACCACCTCGCTGGCGATGCCGGCGTCGCGCAGGCGCAGCGCCTCTTCCAGGGCGATTTCGTCGAACGGGTTGGCGGAGAGCTTGACGCCCTCGGTGATCACGCCGGAGCCGTCCGGCTTGACCTGGATGCGGACGTTGTAGTCCACCACGCGCTTGTAGGCGACGAGGATTTTCATCGTGTACGAGATCCTTCAGCAGTGCGGGAAGGCCCGGCCGCGGCGGCTGGCGCGGGGCAGTCGGAGGATTCTAACCGGGCGCGGAGAACCATGCGAGGGCGTATGGTCTGGTTTGGTGCACTTCATCGGAGGCATCGAACGACGATCTGTTCATATAAAGCGTATATCCTGCGAGGTTTGCATAAGGCGCGCTTTCGGCGCGAAATTGGGAGAAATACAGTGGCGACTTGGCTCGTAACCGGCGGTGCCGGCTTCATCGGCGGTAACTTCGTGCTCGAGGCGGTGGCGCGCGGCATCCGTGTGATCAACCTGGACGCGTTGACCTATGCCGGGAACCTGAACACGCTGGCGTCGCTGGACGGCAACCCGGACCATGTGTTCGTGCACGGGGATATCGGCGACCGCGATCTGGTGGGCCGCCTGCTCGCCGAGCACCAGCCCGACGCGGTGGTCAATTTCGCCGCCGAAAGTCACGTGGACCGCTCGATCGACGGGCCCGGCGCCTTCATCCAGACCAACGTGGTGGGCACCCTCGGCCTGCTGGAGTCTGTGCGCGATCATTGGAAGGCGCTGCCTGAAGACCGCCGCGACGCGTTCCGCTTCCTGCACGTGTCCACCGACGAGGTCTACGGCACGCTCGGCGAGACCGGCAAGTTCAGCGAAACCACGCCTTACGCGCCGAACTCGCCGTATTCGGCGTCCAAGGCCGCGTCCGACCATCTGGTGCGCGCGTTCCACCACACCTACGGCCTGCCGGTGCTGACCACCAACTGCTCCAACAACTACGGCCCGTACCACTTCCCCGAGAAGCTCATCCCGCTGGTGATCGCCAAGGCGCTGGCCGGCGAGCCGCTGCCGGTGTACGGCGACGGCAAGCAGGTACGCGATTGGCTGTTCGTCGGCGACCACTGCGAGGCGATCCGCACCGTGCTGGCCAAGGGCAAGGTGGGCGAGACCTACAACGTCGGCGGCAATTCCGAGAAACAGAACATCGAGGTGGTGCAGGCGATCTGCGCGCTGCTGGACGCGCGGCGTCCGCGCGAGGACGGCAAGCCGCGCGCCAGCCAGATCACCTACGTCGCCGATCGGCCCGGCCACGACCGCCGCTACGCCATCGATGCGTCCAAGCTGAAGAACGAACTGGGCTGGGAGCCGCAGTACACCTTCGAACAGGGCATCGCGCTCACCGTGGACTGGTACCTGAGCCACCAGGACTGGGTGCAGGGCGTGCTCGACGGCAGCTATCGGCTGGAACGCATCGGCACCGCGGCATAACGCCAGTCCCTCGCAAGAATCCGCCCATGCGCGTGCGGACTTCACCAGGAAATACCTCATGACACAACGCAAGGGCATCATCCTCGCTGGCGGCTCCGGCACGCGGCTGTACCCGATCACCAAGGGCGTCAGCAAGCAGCTGCTGCCGGTGTACGACAAGCCGATGATCTACTACCCGCTCAGCGTGCTGATGCTGGCCGGCATCCGCGAGGTGCTGATCATCAACACCCCGCACGAGCAGGCGCTGTTCCAGGCGCTGCTGGGCGATGGCGCGCAGTGGGGCATGGACATCCAGTACGCGGTGCAGCCGAGCCCGGACGGGCTGGCCCAGGCCTACCTGATCGGCCGCGACTTCGTCGCCGGCAAACCGAGTTGCCTGGTGCTGGGCGACAACATCTTCCACGGCCACGGCCTGACCGAGACCCTGCGCCGCGCCGATGCGCGCCAGCATGGCGCGACCGTGTTCGGCTACTGGGTCAACGACCCCGAGCGCTACGGCGTGGCCGAGTTCGACGCCTCCGGCAAGGTCATCGACATCGAGGAAAAGCCGGCCAAGCCGCGCTCCAACTACGCGGTTACCGGCCTGTATTTCTACGATGGTCAGGCCAGCGACCATGCCGCGGAGCTGACGCCGTCGCCGCGCGGCGAACTGGAGATCACCGATCTCAACCGCCGTTACCTGGAGGCCGGCGAACTGCACCTGGAGGCATTGGGTCGCGGCTACGCGTGGCTGGATACCGGCACCCACCAGTCGCTGCACGAGGCCTCCAATTTCATCGAGACCATCCAGTCGCGACAGGGCCTGCAGGTCTGCTGCCCGGAAGAGATCGCCTTCGGGCAGGGATGGATCGACGCGGCGCAGCTGGAGACACTTGCCGCTCCGCTGCGCAAGAACGCTTATGGCACCTACCTGCATGAACTGGCTGTACGAGGATCCGTTCCGTGAAAGTGATTGAAACCAATCTGCCTGGCTGCGTGGTGATCGAGCCGGCAGTGTTCGGCGACGCGCGTGGCTATTTCTTCGAGACCTGGAACGCCGAGCGTTTTGGTGAACACGGCTTGCCGACCAAGTTCGTGCAGAGCAACGTCTCCACCTCGGCCAAGGGCGTGCTGCGCGGCCTGCATTACCAGTGGCCGCGGCCGCAGGGCAAGCTGGTCAGCGTGCTGGAAGGCGAGGTGTACGACGTCGCCGTCGACATCCGCCACGGCTCGCCGCACTTCGGCCGCTGGGCCGCGGTGGTGCTGAGCGCGGAGAACAAGAAGCAGTTCTGGATTCCGGAAGGCTTCGCCCACGGGTTTGCCGTGCTGTCGGAGCGCGCGGTGTTCAGCTATCTGTGCACCGACGTGTACGTCAAGGAAGCCGATGCCGGCGTGCGCTGGGACGATGCTGCGATCGGCGTGGACTGGCCGATCTCCGAGCCGGTGCTGTCGGGCAAGGACGCGGTTGCGCCGTCCCTGGCCGACATCCCGGTCGAGCGCCTGCCGGTCTACCAGCCATGAGCGTGCTGGTCTTCGGCGGCAACGGCCAGGTCGGGCAGGAACTGCTGCGGGCGCTGGCCGGGCAGGGGCCGGTGGTCGCGACCACGCGCAGCGGCCAGTTGCCAGACGGCAGCGCCTGCGAGCGCGCCGATTTCGACCAGCCGCAGACCCTGGGCGAACTGCTGGACCGGCTGCGGCCGACGGCGGTGGTCAACGCCGCGGCCTACACTGCGGTCGATCGTGCCGAGCAGGACGCGGAAGCGGCGCACCGCGCCAATGCCGAGTCGCCGGCGGCGATCGCCGCCTGGTGCGCGGCGCACGGCATGCCGCTGGTGCATTACTCCACCGACTATGTGTTCGATGGCCAGGGCACCCAGCCTTATCCGGAGGACGCGCCGACCGCGCCGCTGGGCGTGTACGGCGCCACCAAGCTCGCTGGCGAAGAGGCGATCCGCGCCTCCGGGGCGCAGCACCTGATCTTCCGCACTGCCTGGGTCTACGCCGCGCACGGGCACAATTTCCTGCGCACCATGTTGCGGGTCGGCGCCGACCGCGACGAACTCAAGGTGGTCGCCGACCAGGTCGGCACGCCGACGCCGGCGGTGCTGATCGCCGATGTCACCGCGCGCGTGCTGGCCCAGCGCGCGACGCTGCCGTCCGGCACCTGGCATCTGACCGCGGCCGGCGAGACCACCTGGCACGGTTTCGCCGAGGCGATCTTCGCCGAGGCGGTGGCGGCGGGATTGTTGCCGCGCGCGCCGCGTGTGCTGCCGATCACCACCGCGGACTATCCGACCCCGGCCAAGCGTCCGGCGTATTCGCGCCTGGACGTGTCGCGCCTGCAGCGCGATTTCGCGCTGGAGCTGCCGCAGTGGCGCGATGGTCTGCGCCAGGTGATCGGCGAACTCGCCGCGGCAGCGCCGGCCGCCTGACCGCCGCACACGTTAAACCACGCAGCCGAAAAACAAAGAGCCGGGCAATGCCCGGCTCTTTGCGTTTGCGGCGCGCGCCGAACTCAGGTGCGCCCGTAGGTGTCCTCGAAGCGCACGATGTCGTCCTCGCCCAGGTAGCTGCCCGACTGCACTTCGATCAGCTCCAGCGGCAGCTTGCCCGGGTTCTTCAAACGATGCGTCACGCCGAGCGGGATGTAGGTGCTCTGGTTCTCGGTGAGCAGCAGCACCTCTTCGCCACGCGTGACCTCGGCGGTGCCGCTGACCACGATCCAGTGCTCGGCACGGTGGTGATGCATCTGCAGGCTCAGCGTGGCGCCGGGCTTGACCGTGATGCGCTTGACCTGGAAGCGCTGGCCGTTGTCGATCGAATCGTAGGCGCCCCACGGGCGGTACACCTTGCGGTGCCAGGTGGCTTCGGAACGCCCATCGGCCTTGATCCTGCCGACGATGTCCTTCACTTCCTGGATGCGTTGGCGATGGCCGACCAGTACCGCGTCGTCGGTCTCCACCACCACCACGTCCTGCAGGCCCACCATCGCGATCAGGCGCGAGCCGTAGGCGTAGGTGTTGCGGCAATCGATCTCGATCACATCGCCATGGTGGGCGTTGCCGTTGGCGTCCTGCGGCGACACGTCCAGCAGCGCCGACCACGAGCCGACGTCGCTCCACTTGGCGTCCAGCGGCACCACCACCGCGTCGGCGGTCTTCTCCATCACCGCGTAGTCGATGGAATCGGAGGGACTGGCGGCGAAGGCCTCCTTGTCCAGGCGGGTGAAGTCGGCATCGCGCTTGGCCGATTGCCAGGCCTTGGTGCAGGCATCGGCGATGGCGGGCTGGAACTTGCGCAGTTCTTCCAGGTAGCGCGAAGCGCGGAACAGGAACATGCCGCTGTTCCAGTAGTACTCGCCAGAGGCCAGGTAGCTTTTCGCGGTCGCCAGGTCGGGCTTTTCGACGAAGCGCTCGACCGCGCGTGCGCCGTCGCCGGCCGCCGCCTTGATGTAGCCGTAGCCGGTTTCCGGTGCGGTCGGCTTGATCCCGAACGTCACCAGCTTGCCTTGCTCGGCCGCAACGGCGGCCACGCGTACCGCTACCTGGAAGGCGGCTTCGTCGCCGATCACGTGGTCGGACGGCAGGACCAGCAACAGCGGATCGGCGCCATCGCGCGCGGCCTCCAGCGCCGCCACGGCGATCGCCGGCGCGGTGTTGCGGCCCTTGGGTTCGAGCAGGATCGCATGCGGCTTCACGCCGATCTGCTGCAATTGCTCGGCCGCGACGAAGCGGTGCTCCTCGTTGGCGACCACGATGGGGGCATGCGCGGCGACCGGGGCCGCGCGCTGCCAGGTGGCCTGAAGCATGCTCTGTTCGCCGACCAGCGGCAGGAACTGCTTCGGATACGACTCGCGCGACAACGGCCACAGGCGCGTGCCGGAGCCGCCGGACAGGATGATGGGAAGGACGTCGCTCATGGGCGATGGAACTCCATAGTGCGTCTAGGGGGAGGGTGGTGGGATCAGCCGCGCAGCAGCTCGGAGATCTCCTGGGTGCGCTGCTCCAGCAGCGCCGCGTCGCCGCGGGTTTCCACGTTCAGGCGCAGCAGCGGTTCGGTGTTGGAACTGCGCAGGTTGAAACGCCAGTCGGCGAATTCGGCGCTGACGCCGTCGGTGTAGTCCAGCGTCGGCGCATGCGAGGCGAAGTGCTCCATCACCCGCGCCACGGCGGCCTTGGCGTCGGCGACCTTGAAGTTGATCTCGCCGCTGCACGGGAATTTCTGCATGCGCGCCTCGACCAGGTCGGCCAGCGAGCGGCCGGACTGCGACACCAGTTCGGCGATCAGCAGCCACGGGATCATCCCCGAGTCGGCGTAGGCGAATTCGCGGAAGTAATGGTGCGCGCTCATTTCGCCGCCATATACGGCGTTTTCGCTGCGCATCTTCTCCTTGATGAAGGCATGGCCGCTCTTGCACAGCACCGGGATGCCGCCGGCTTCTTCGACCTGTTCGATGGTGTTCCAGGTCAGGCGCGGGTCGTGCACGACCTTGCCGCCCGGCTGCTTGGCCAGGATCGCCTGCGCCAGCAGGCCCACCAGGTAGTAGCCCTCGATGAAGCGGCCGTCGGCGTCGAAGAAGAAGCAGCGGTCGAAGTCGCCGTCCCAGGCGATACCGAAGTCGGCGCCGTGCTGCTTGACCGCGTTGGCGGTGGCGGCGCGGTTCTCCGGCAGCAGCGGGTTGGGAATGCCGTTGGGGAAGTGGCCGTCCGGCTCGTGGAAGACGCGCACGAACTCGAACGGCAGGTGCGGCGCCAGCAGATCGACGATGGCGCCGGCACCGCCGTTGCCGGCATTGACCACCAGCTTCAGCGGCTTGAGCGTGGCGCGGTCGACATAGCTGAGCAGGTGTTCGATGTAGGCGCTCTTGTCCGGACGGTGGTGCTCGGCAGCGGTCGGCTCGACGGCCGCCGCGGTGTCGGCGGCGACGGTGTCGCGGATCGCGAACAGGCCGGTATCGGAGCTGATCGGGCGCGCGTTCTCGCGCACCAGCTTCATGCCGTTGTAGTCCATCGGGTTGTGGCTGGCGGTGACCATCACGCCGCCGGCGGCCTGCAGGTGGTCGGTCTGGAAATACACTTCCTCGGTGCCGCACAGGCCGATGTCGATGACCTCGCGGCCGCTGGCGCGCAGGCCCGCCGACAGCGCGTCCTGCAGCCCCTGGCTGGCCAGGCGCACGTCGTGGCCGACCACCACCGGGCCGCTACCCAATTGCCCCGCCAGCGCCACGCCGATGCGGCGGGCCAAGTCCTCGTTCAGTTCGTCGGGTACGCGACCGCGGATGTCGTAGGCCTTGAATGCGGGAAGCGACATGGAAGAGGGTCCTAGTTGGGGGAAGCCGGAGTGTAACGTTACGGCGCTTAATCGGTCGTTGCGGCGGTGCGGCGGGGGTCGCAGTCCCCAAGCGGCTAAACTAGCTGTCTACATTCCAATGCGGAGCTGGCGAATGGGCGACACCTCTACCCCTGCGGGCGGGCGGCGCGGCAAGCTTTTCCCCGATGCGGCCACGGCGCTGGCCGATGTGGTGGCGGACGGACAGACCCTGGCGGTCGGCGGGTTCGGCCTGTGCGGTATTCCCGAGGCCTTGATCGCGGCCTTGCGCGACAGCGGCGTCGGCGGCCTCACGGTGATCTCCAACAATGCCGGCGTCGATGGCTTCGGCCTGGGCCAGCTGCTGGCGACGCGGCAGATCCGCAAGATGATTTCGTCCTACGTCGGCGAGAACAAGGAGTTCGAGCGCCAGTACCTGGCCGGCGAACTGGAACTGGAGTTCAACCCGCAGGGCACCCTGGCCGAGCGCCTGCGCGCTGGTGGTGCCGGCATCCCCGCGTTCTTCACCGCCACCGGCTACGGCACGGTGGTGGCCGAGGGCAAGGAGACCCGCGAGTTCGACGGCAAGCACTACGTGCTGGAGACCGCGTTGCGCGCCGACGTGGCCCTGGTCAAGGCGTGGAAGGCCGATGCCGCTGGCAACCTGGTGTTCCGCAAGACCGCGCGCAACTTCAACCCGGCCTGCGCGATGGCCGGCAAGCTTTGCATCGCCGAGGTCGAGGACGTCGTGGAGACCGGCAGCCTGGATCCGGACCAGGTGCACCTGCCCGGCATCTACGTCGACCGCATCGTGCACAACCCGCATCCCGAAAAACGCATCGAACAGCGCACCCTGCGCCAGAAGGACGCCTGACATGGCCTGGACCCGCGACGACATGGCGCAGCGCGCCGCCCGCGAACTCACCGACGGCGCCTACGTGAACCTGGGCATCGGCCTGCCGACCCTGGTCGCCAACCACATTCCCGAGGGCGTGGACGTGTGGCTGCAATCGGAGAACGGCCTGCTCGGCATCGGCCCGTTCCCGACCGAGGACGAGGTCGACGCCGACCTGATCAACGCCGGCAAGCAGACCGTCACCGCCCGCGCCGGCGCCAGCTACTTCGGCAGCCACGACTCCTTCGCGATGATCCGCGGTGGTCATATCGATCTGGCGATTCTCGGCGCGATGCAAGTGAGCGAGAAGGGCGACCTGGCCAACTGGATGGTGCCCGGCAAGATGGTCAAGGGCATGGGCGGGGCGATGGACTTGGTGGCCGGGGTCAAGCGCGTGGTCGTGCTGATGGAACACGTGGCCAAGGACGGCAGTCACAAGATCCTGCCGGCCTGCGACCTGCCGCTGACCGGCGTCGGCGTGGTCGACCGCATCATCACCGACCTGGCCGTGTTCGACGTCACCGACAGCGGCCTGGTGCTGGTGGAAACCGCCGAGGGTGTGGACGAGGCCGAACTGGTCGCCAAGACCGGCGTGCCGTTTCGCCTTGCCTAAATGGGAGGCGAAATTACTGCCCCTTTCTCAATGAGCGCATAAGCGCAGCACGTGAGTAAATGCCGCTCTGCGACATCGCGTCGCAGACGACATGCGCTCACAGGTTCTGGTAATTCGGCCCGGAGCCGCCTTCCGGCGTCACCCAGTCGATGATCGCGTAGGGATCCTTGATGTCGCAGGTCTTGCAGTGCACGCAGTTGGCGGCGTTGATCTGCAGGCGCTTGCCGGCCGCGTCGTCGACGATCTCGTACACCGCCGCCGGGCAGAAGCGCGTGCAGGGGTTGCCGTATTCCTCGGTGCAGCGGGTCACGCAGATCTGCGGATCGAGCACGTGTAGGTGCACCGGCTGGTCCTCGTCGTGCTCGGTGGCGGCGAAGTACACGCCCTGCAGGCGGTCGCGCGGCGCCAGCTCGCGCTGCACGTAATCGCGCTTGGGTTGCTCGTGCTCGCCCAGCCGGTCCAGGCTCTTCCAGTCGGCACCGACCTTCAGCGTCCACGGCGAGGCGCCCTTGACCAGGGTTTCCCAGGCGCCGTTGAGCAGGCCGAACCACAGCCCCTTCTTGAAGCCGGGCTTGATGTTGCGTACCTGACGGAGCTCGGCCATCACTTCGGAGTTGCGCAGGCGCGCGTCGAAGCCGGCCGGGTCCAGCGCGGCACCGGCGGCGAGGTGTTCGGCGGCGAGCATGCCGCTGCGGATCGCCTGGTGGGTACCCTTGATCTTGGGCACGTTGAGCAGGCCGGCGGTGTCGCCGATCAGCAGCGCGCCGGGCATCTCCACCTTCGGCAGCGACTGCCAGCCGCCGCTGGCGATGGCGCGCGCACCCGCCGAGAGGATGGTGCCGCCGTCCAGCAGCGACTTCATCATCGGGTGGTTCTTCCATTGCTGGAAGGCTTCCCACGGGCGGTATTCGGGGTCGTGGTAGTCCAGGCCGCTGACGTAGCCCAGCGCCACCTGGTTGTTCTCCAGGTGGTACAGGAAGCTGCCGCCATAGGTCTTGCTGTCGGCCGGCCAGCCCAGGGTGTGCACGATCTTGCCGGGGCTGACGCGGCCTTCGGGCAGCTGCCACAGCTCCTTGATGCCGATCGAGAACGCCTGCGGATCGTGCCCGGCGTCGAGCCCGAAGCGCGCGATCAGGCGCTTGGTCAGGTGTCCGCGCGCGCCTTCGGCCAGCACCGTGACCTTGGCGCGGATGTCGATGCCGGCGGTGTAGCCGGGCTTGTGCGATCCGTCCTTGGCCACGCCCATGTCGCCGATGCGCACGCCCAGCACCGTGCCGTTCTCGGCGTGCAGGGTCTCGGCGGCGGCGAAGCCCGGGTAGATCTCCACGCCCAGTGCCTCGGCCTGCGGCGCCAGCCAGGCGCACATCGCGCCGAGGCTGACGATGAAGTTGCCGTGGTTGCGCATGCCCGGCGGCACCATCGGGAACTTGTGCCCGCCGTCCTTGCTCAGGTACCAGAACTCGTCCTCGGCCGCGGGTACGCAGATCGGCGGCGGGTTGTCGCGCCAGCCCGGCAGCAGCGCATCCAGCGGCGCCGGTTCGATCACCGCGCCGGACAGGATGTGCGCGCCTATGGTGCTGGCTTTCTCGATCACGCAGACCGAGAGGTCGGGGTTGAGCTGCTTGAGCCGGATCGCGAACGCCAACCCGGCCGGGCCTGCGCCGACGGTGACGACGTCGTATTCCATGACGTCGCGCTCCACTGGCTGCGGCGCGTTGGCGCCGCCCTCGGTTCCCGTCATCTGCTCCGCTCCCGTTGGCTCGTTCTGGCTGCCTGCATTTTC
This sequence comes from Xanthomonas sp. LMG 12459, assembly GCF_009192905.1. NCBI lineage: Bacteria > Pseudomonadati > Pseudomonadota > Gammaproteobacteria > Lysobacterales > Lysobacteraceae > Xanthomonas > Xanthomonas sp. LMG 12459. The sequence goes on along the minus strand of NZ_NSGT01000088.1, from coordinate 21,847 downwards.
AGGGTTTGCGCGTGAAGGGGCAAATTCCGCACGCCGGCGTATGGTGGTGGCCGGCATGCTAGCGTGGTGCGATGGAACTGGACCTGCCCGGCGCGGATCTGCGCTGGTATCCCGAGTGGCTGGACCCAGCTGCGGCGTCGGCGCTGTGCGCGCAGTTGCTGCAGGACGTGCCATGGGAGGTGCACCGCATCCGCCTGTTCGGCAAGCTGGTCGATTCGCCGCGGCTGAGCTGCTGGATCGGCGACGCCGACGCCAGCTACCGTTATTCTGGCACCCGCTTCGCGCCGCATCCGTGGCCAGCAGCGCTGCTGCCGCTGCGCGCGCGCTTGGTGGCCGAGACCGGGGTGGCGTTCAACAGCGTGCTCGCCAATCGTTACCGCGACGGCCGCGACGCCATGGGCTGGCACAGCGACGACGAGCGCGAACTCGGTCCGACGCCGGTGATCGCCTCGCTGAGCCTGGGTGCGACGCGTCGCTTCGTGCTGCGCCATCGTCGGGAGCCGGCACTGCGCCAGGCGCTGGAACTGACCTCCGGCGGGCTGCTGCTGATGGCGGGCGAGACCCAGCGCTTGTACCAGCATGCGCTGCCGCGTACGACCAAGCCGGTGGGGGAGCGGATCAATCTGACCTTCCGCAGGATCGTGTGATGCCTGATTCCTTCTCCCTTTGGGAGAAGGTGCCCCGAAGGGGCGGATGAGGGTCGGATGGCTAGGGGCGTGTCTGGGGAACTGACTCCGCGGCCGCCGCACCCTCACCCCCGACCCCTCTCCCTGTGGGAGAGGGGAGCGAAGCCGTGATCCTTCTCCCTTTGGGAGAAGGTGCCCCGAAGGGGCGGATGAGGGTTGGGTGGCTAGGCAGGTGTCTGGAGAAGACGGCTCCGCGGTCGTCGCACCCTCGCCCCCGACCCCTCTCCCGGTGGGAGAGCGGAGCGAAGCTGTGAGCCCTTCTCCCTTTGGGAGAAGGTGCCCCGAAGGGGCGGATGAGGGTCGGGTGGCTGGGGAGGTGTCTGGAGAAGACGACTCCGCGGTCGTCGCACCCTCACCCCCGGCCCCTCTCCCGGTGGGAGAGGGGAGCGAAGCCGTGATCCCTTTTCCCGCCGGGACCACGGCCCCCTTTTTGGGGGAAGGTACCCCGAAGGGGCGGATGAGGGTTGGGTGGCTAGGGAGGTGTCTGGAGAAGACGGCTCCGCGGCCGCCGCACCCCCGACCCCTCTCCCGATGGGGGAGGGAGTCATCAGCGCCGCGGTGGCTTCTGGCTGGCCGGCGGTGGCACGCTGGGCGCCAGCGCGGTGGTGGCGTCGGCCTGGCCCTGCTGCAGGGTCCAGCCGACCACGTCGTGGCCGAGTTGCGACATGGCCTGGCCGAAGGCGTCGACCACCTGCGATTCGGCTGTGCCGGCGGCGGGCTGGGTCACCAGGAAGGTGCGCGAGGCGACCACGCGCTGGTCGGCGCTGTACAGCAGCTTGGCGTTGAGCTCGATGGTCGCCGACGGCACCGTGCGCCCGGCGTAGTCCGATTCGAAACGGCGCAGGTCCAGCAGCAGCTTGTAGTCGGCGCGGATGCCGGTGCCGAGCCGGGCCACGCCGGGAATGCGCCCGGAATCCTCGAACGCGCGCAGCAGCATGTCCTCAAGCATGTCGGTGGCCGGTTGCGCCCAGCTGACGCCGCCGTACACCTGCAGTTCGTCAGGCGTCGGCCGCACCGCGATGCGCGAACTGTCGACCACGCGCGCGGCGCTGGGCTTGGTCAGCGCCAGTTGCCAGCTCACCTGCGGCCAGGCCGGGTCGGCGGTGACCCGCACGTCCGGCGCGTAGATCGTCACCGGCTCCTTGTTGCCGCCGGGCAGCGAACAGCCGGCCAGCAGCAGGGCCGGGACGGCGAGCAGGAGGAAGGCGCGCATCGGCTTCATTTGGGTTTGAACTCCTTCGGGGCGTCGCGGCCGAGCAGGTAGCGCGCGGGATTGTTGTCCAGGCGGTCGCTGACCCGGCGCAGGTCGCGGATCAGACCGCGCAGTTCGGTCAGGGTCGGGCCGAGCTGGCCGAGGCCGTCGTTGGCGAAGCTGTTGATCGCCGAGCGGTTCTCGCCAAGGATCTTGTCGGCATTGCCGGCGGCCGAATCCAGCTTGCTCAGCGTGTCCTCCAGCTTGTCCAGGATCGGCGGCAGCTGCTGCACCAGGTTCTGGTCCAGGCGCTGGATGGTGCCGTTGGTGGTCTTGAGCGTGGTGTCCAGGTTGCGCGCCGCATCGCGCGCGCTGACGATCAGCGACTGCATGCCCTGGTCGCGGTCGGCCAGGCCGCCGCTGATGGTCTCCAGGTTGTGCAGGGTGGCGGTGATGCTGGCGACGTTGCGGTCGCTGAGCACCTCGTCCAGGCGCTCGACGATGCGGTTGGCGGTGTCGGTGATGTTCTGCAGCGCCGAGGGCGTGGTCTGGATGATCGGCGCATCGCTGTTGTCGATCGAGGTCAGCGACGGCGCTTCCGGAGTGCCGCCGGAGAGCTGGATGATCGACGGGCCGGTCAGGCTGGTGATGCCCAGCTTGGCGCGGGTGTCGCTCTTGATCGGCGTGGTCGAGTTGACCCGGATCCGCGCCACCACTTGGCGCGGATCGTTCGGCGCCAGGGTCAGCTCGGTGATCGAGCCCACCGCGATGCCGTTGTACTGCACCGGGCTGCCGACCGACAGGCCGGTCACCGCCTCGCGGAACACCACGCGGTATTCCTGCCAGGTGCGGTCGGAGGAGTATTTGGCGGCCCAGAGTCCGAACAGCAGTAGCGCGATCCCCACCACGATGGTGAAGGCGCCGATCAGCACGTAATTGGCTTTGGTTTCCATGGGCTCAGGGGGTCTCGGTCCAGGCGGTCTTGGCATCGCGCGCGGCGCGGGCGCGCGGGCCGTGGAAATACTCTTGGATCCACGGATGGTCCACTTGCTCGATCTCGGCCAGCGGCGCGTTGGCGATGACCTTGCGGTCGGCCAGCACCGCCACGCGGTCGCAGATAGCGTACAAGGTGTCCAGATCGTGGGTGATGAGGAACACGGTCAGGCCCAGCGCTTCCTGCAGGGTGCGGATCAGCCGGTCGAAAGCGGCCGCGCCAATCGGGTCCAGGCCGGCGGTGGGTTCGTCCAGGAACAACAGAGGCGGATCCAGCGCCAGCGCGCGCGCCAGCCCGGCGCGCTTGCGCATGCCGCCGGACAGCTGCGACGGCAGCTTGTTCAGCGCGTCGGCGGGCAGGCCGGCCAGCTTCACCTTCAGCAGCGCCAGCTCGTAGTGCCAGCTGTCGGGCAGTTCGCCGAAATGCTCCTTCAGCGGCACCTGCACGTTCTCGCCGACGGTCAGCGAGGAGAACAGCGCGCCGTCCTGGAACAGCACGCCGGTGTTGCGCTCCACGTGCAGGCGATCGGCGCGGCGGCCGGAATCGGTATCCACGCCGAGCACCTGGATCTTGCCGGCATCGGGCTCGCGCAGGCCGAGGATGGTGCGCATCAGCACCGACTTGCCGGTGCCCGATCCGCCGACCACGCCGAGGATCTCGCCGCGGCGCACGTCCAGGTCCAGGTCCTCGTGCACGGTCTGGCTGCCGAAGCGATTGACCAGGCCGCGGACGGAGATGGCGAGTTCCTGGTCGGGAATCGGGAGTGGGGAATCGGGAATGGTCAAGGCATGCGCTCCCGGTCGACGTCGCTGACGCGGCCGGCGTTCCCCATTCCCGATTCTCGATTCCCGATTCCCGGCTTCAACTCACCACCCCATGTTCATGAACCACAGCGCGGCGATCGCGTCGATGATGATCACCAGCGAGATCGTCTGCACCACGCTGGAGGTGGTGCGCTCACCGACGGACTGCGCGGTGCCTTCCACGCGCAGTCCCTCCAGGCAGCCGATCAGGCCGATCACGATGGCGAAGATCGGCGCCTTGGACAGGCCCACCAGCATGTGCCGGATCTGGATGGTGTCGTGCATGCGCGCCAGGTACATCTGCGGCGGGATGCCCAGGTCGAAGGCGCCGACGGTGACGCCGCCGGCCAGACCGGCGATCATCGCCACGAAGGTCAGCAGCGGCAGCATCAGCAGCAGCGCCACCAGCCGCGGGATCACCAGCAGATCCATCGGGTCCAGGCCCAGGGTCTGGATCGCGTCGACCTCCTCGCGCGCCTTCATCGCGCCGATCTGCGCGGTGAACGCGCTGGCGGTGCGTCCGGCCAGCACGATCGCGGTCAGCAGCACCGCGAACTCGCGCAGGAAGGCGATGCTGACCAGTTCCACCACGTAGATCTCGGCGCCGAAGTCGCGCAGGATCGTGGAGCCGAGGAAGGCGATCACCGCGCCGACCAGATACGACAGCAGCGCCACCAGCGGCACCGCGTCCAGGCCGACCTGCTCCATGTGGTGCACGGTGGCGGTCAGGCGGAACCGGCGCGGCGCGTGCAGCAGCCGCAGCAGCTTGACCAGGGTCTCGCCGAGGAAACCGACCAGGGCGACGATTTCCTTGCCGTTGCGGTGCACCGCGTAGCCCAGGCGTTCCAGCGCCGCGGCGAAACCGTAGTCGCGCTTGCGCTTGGGGCGGTCGTCGGCCACGTCCTCGATGGTCGAGACCAGGGCGCGGTGATCCTGGCGGAAATCCAGCGCCTCGTGGGCGATGCCGTTGCGGGTGGCGTAGCGCATCAGTTGCAGCACCCCGGCCGAATCCAGCTGGCCGATGCCGCTGGCGTCGATGCCGGTGGTGCCGGCCGGCATGCCGCGCAGCACTTCCGAGGAGGCCAGGGCGGTGGCCAGGGTCCAACTGCCGGTCAGCCGCACCCGCGAGGGGTCTCGGTCGTCCTGGCTGAGTTTGGGCGGTTGCGGTTCGATCATGGGGGCGTCCGGTGCGCGAGCATACCTGTTTCGCCCGTGTTGCAGATGTGGTGATCGCGACGGGGTGGCCGGGCGCGGCGTTCGCGCCATACTAGCCGACATGCCCGCCGCTCCCACCGTCAGTCCCTCCGCCAACGCGACCTACGCGCAGCGCATCGCCTTCGTTTCCGACATCGCCGGGCGACTGCACACCTACGGCACCACCGCGCAGCGGCTGGAGGCGGCGGTGGTGGCGCTGGCGCAGCAGTTGGACCTGGACTGCGAGCCCTGGTCCAACCCGACCGGGCTGATCCTCAGCTTCAGCGACCCGACCAAGGCGATCGGCTCCAGCGACATCACCCGCGTGGTGCGGCTGGCGCCCGGCGACAACGACCTGCACAAGCTCAGCGTCGCCGACCGCATCGCCGACGACGTGGCCAGCGGGCGCATGAGCGTGGCCCAGGGCCACACCGCGCTGCGCCAGTTGGACCAGCCGCCGGGGCGGCGCTGGATGGCGATGCAGGTGCTCGGCTTCGGCCTGGCCGCGGCCGGCGTGGCCGGGTTGTGGCGCCTGCCGTGGCTGGACATCGCCACCGCCAGCGCGATCGGCCTGCTGATCGGCGTGCTCACCCAGCTCACCGACAAGCGCCCGGCCACCAAGGAAGCCAACGACGCGCTGGCGGCCTTGCTGGCCGGTTTCGTCGCGACCCTGGTGGCCAGTTTCGTGGCGCCGCTGAATCTCAATACGGTGATCATCGCCTCGCTGGTGGTGCTGCTGCCGGGTATGGCGCTGACCAATGCGGTCAACGAACTCACCAGCCAGCACTGGGTCTCGGGCACGGCGCGCTTCGCCGGCGCGGTCACTACCATCGTCAAGCTGACCGTCGGCGCGGTGATCGCGGTGACCCTGGCGCAACTGCTGGGCCTGGAGCCGATGGTGCGGGCATCGCGGCCGCAGCACGGCTGGGTGGAATGGGCCTCGCTGCTGGTGGCCGCCTACGCGTTCGCACTGCTGTTCAAGGCCAGCCTGCGCGATTATCCGTTCGTGATGGCGGCATCGGTGGCCGGCTACGCGATCGCGCGTTTCGCCGGCGACGCCTGGGGCAGCCCGGTCGGCATCTTCCTGTCGGCGATGGTATTGACCGCGGCCGGCAATCTGTTCGGACGCATCGTGCACCGGCCGGGTGCGCTGGTGCGGTTGCCGGGCATCATCATGCTGGTGCCCGGGAGTGCCAGCTTGCGCGGGCTGTTGACCCTGGTCCAGCAGCAGGACGTGCTCGGCGGGCAATCGGCGCTGCTGACGGTGACCAATATCGTGATGGCGCTGGTCGCCGGCCTGCTGTTCGGCAATCTGTTGGTGCCGGCGCGCAAGAATCTTTGAATGCGGCAATAAAAAACGCCGGCATGCGCCGGCGTTTCGACTGCGGTTGCCGTGGCGGATCAGGCCTTCGGCGCAGCGCTCTTGCTGGCCTTCTTGGGGACGCGCTTGACCGCCTTCTTGGCGGTCTTTTTGGCCGGCGCGGCGGATTTGGCGGCGCCGCCGGCGATCAGGAAATCGTCGACCTTCTTGCCCTTGGCGACCAGATCGGCCAGCCAGCGCGGCTGCTTGCCGCGGCCGGTCCAGGTTTCGGCGGCATTGGCGGGGTTGCGGTATTTCGGCGGAACCTTGCCCAGTTTGCGGCCCGGCTTCGGACCCGGCTTGCCGGCCTTGCGACCGCGCGCGGCGGGGGCGCCGCCGAAGACTTCCTCGATGCTGTAGCCGTGGCTCTTGGCCAGGCGCGCCAGCTGGGTGCGGACCTTGGCGATGGGGGTGCGCTTGGCGACGATGGACTGCTGCTTCTTGGCGGTCTTGATGAGGGCGCCCAACTGCTTGGCCGACAGGCCACTGAGATCGATGGTCATCTTTACTCCGGAAAATGGGTGGTGGCTTCCGCCATTCCCTGGCCAGCGCAGGATCATAATGATGCTTTATCGGATTGACAAATACCCTGCTTAATTCGCGGCGGGTATTTTCGGTCGCAATGCCGTGGGAATATGTCCTTATGGATCCCTGGCGGCCGTAATCAATTGAAAACAGACCGCTCTGGTTTCCCCCATAAGGCGTGACGGCGGCGTAAAGAAAAAGGGCCGGGATATCCTCCCGGCCCTTTCGTCATGCCTGCAGGCGTGCCAGCAAGGCGGTCCGATCCAGGTGTTCGGCATCGCCGCCGCTGCGCGCGCGATATTCGAAGGTGCCGGCGGCCAGGCCCCGCTCCGAGACCACCACCCGGTGCGGAACGCCGATCAATTCGATATCGGCGAACATCGCGCCGGGGCGCAGGCCGCGGTCGTCCAGCACCGCGTCCAGTCCGGCCTGCTGCAGCTCGGCCAGCAGCGCCTCGCCGGCGGCGTCGACCGCCGGATCGCGCTTGGGATTGATCACGCACACCGCCACCGTCCACGGCGCCATCGGCTGCGGCCAGCGGATGCCGGCGTCGTCGTGGTTCTGCTCGATCGCCGCGGCGACGATGCGGGAAATGCCGATGCCGTAGCAGCCCATCGCCAGCGTCACGGTCTTGCCATTCTCGTCCACCACGGTGGCGTCCAGCGCCTGCGCATACTGGCGGCCGAGCTGGAACACATGGCCGACCTCGATGCCGCGGGCCAGGCGGATCTCGCCGCCGTCGTGGGCGCGCTCGCCCTCGACCACGTTGCGCAGATCGGCGACGGCGTCCGGTTCCGGCAGGTCGCGGCCCCAGTTGACCCCGGCCAGGTGGAAGCCGCGTTCGTTGGCGCCGACCACGAAGTCGGCCAGCGCCGCCACGTCGCGGTCGGCGACCACGCGGATCGCCTGGCGCGGGCCCAGCGGGCCGAGGAAGCCCGGCTCGCTGCCCAGGTGCGCGAGGATCTCGGCCTCGCTGGCCATGCGGTAGCCGGCCAGGCCGGCGACCTTGCCCAGCTTGATCTCGTTGACCGTGTGGTCGCCGCGCACCAGCGCCAGCACGAAGCTTTCGCCAGCCATCACCGCCACCGACTTGACCGTGCGCTGCAGCGGCAGGCCGAGCAGCTCGGCCACCGCCTCGCAGGTCTTCTGGGTGGGCGTGGCGACCTTGCGCAGCTCCTCGCCGGCAGCCGGGCGCGGGGCCGGGGCCGCGGCGACGGCGGCTTCGACGTTGGCCGCGTAGTCCGAGCCGGTGGAGAACGCCAGCGAATCCTCGCCGGAGGCGGCCAGCACGTGGAATTCCTGCGAGGCGTCGCCGCCGATGTCGCCCGAATCGGCCTGCACCGCGCGGAACTGCAGCCCCAGGCGGGTGAAGATGCGGGTGTAGGCCGCCTTCATGTTCTCGTACTCGCGCGCCAGGTCCTCGTCGCTGATGTGGAACGAGTAGGCATCCTTCATCAGGAATTCGCGCGCGCGCATCACCCCGAAGCGCGGGCGGATCTCGTCGCGGAACTTGGTCTGGATCTGGTAGAAATTGACCGGCAACTGCTTGTAGCTGCTCAGCTCCTGCCGCGCGAAATCGGCGGCGGCCTCTTCGGCGGTCGGGCTGTAGCAGTAGTCCTGTTCCTTGCGGTCCTGCATGCGCAGCATCAGCCCGCCGAACTTGCTCCAGCGCCCGGTGGCGTCCCACAGCTCGCGCGGCTGGATGGTCGGGAACAGCACTTCCACCGCACCGGCGCGGTTCATTTCCTCGCGCACCACCGCTTCCACCTTGCGCAGCACGCGCAGGCCCAGCGGCGACCAGGTGTACAGGCCGGAGGCGAGCTTGCGGATCATGCCCGCGCGCAGCATCAGCTGGTGGCTGACCAGTTCGGCGTCGGCCGGGGTTTCCTTGGTGGTGTGCAGGTGGAACTGGGAAAGGCGCATCGAGGGGCTTCGCAGACGGCGGGTCGCCCATTTTGCCAGTCATTGCCGGCGCTGCGGGCATCGCCCGCGGCCGGCCGCGCGCGTTCGGCTTACTTGGCGGGTGCGGCGGCCGGGGTGCAGTAGGCCTTGATCGCGGCCTCGGCCAGGGCCTTCTGCGCGCCGCGCTGGGATTCGTCCAGTTCCCCGTCCGGCTTGCCGTCGCCGTCGCTGTCGGTGGTGATCTTGCCGGGCTTGTCGAGGATGTCCAGGTTCTTGCGCGCGGTCAGGCACTTGGCGTTCTCGGCCGGGGCCACCTCGGGTGTCTCGGCCGGGGCGTCGCCACGGGTGTCGACCTTGCGCACCTGGTACTTGCCGCCGGGGGGCGGGGTCTCGGCATAGTGGGTAACGCCCTGCGCGTCCTTCCATTGGTACAGGGTGGTGGCGCCGAGCATGCCGCTGACGGCGAGCAGGGGCAGGCAGCAAAACCGGGGCAGGGCGCGCATCTCGGTCTCCAGGGCGCGGCGGGAGCGCCGATTGCAGCACCCGCCGACGGGCCTGGCAAGTCGATTAGACTGGCGGGATGGACCCATCCCGACCGCCCCCCCGTTCGCGCACCATCTACCTGCTGCCGAACCTGTTCACCACCGCCGGCCTGTTCTCCGGTTTCTACGCCATCATCGCCGCCGCCAACGGCCAGTTCGTGCACGCCAGCGTGGCGGTGTTCGTGGCTGCGGTGATGGACGGGCTGGACGGGCGCGTGGCGCGGCTGACCGGCACCAGCAGCGAATTCGGCGTGCAGTACGACTCGCTGGCCGACCTGGTCAGCTTCGGCATGGCGCCGGCGCTGGTGATGTACCACTGGTCGCTGTCGGCGCTGAAGTTCGACGGCAGCATGCTGGGCCGGGTCGGCTGGTCGGCGGCGTTCCTGTACGCGGCCTGCGCCGCGCTGCGCCTGGCCCGCTTCAACACCCAGGTCGGCACGGTCGACAAGCGCTGGTTCGTGGGCCTGGCCAGTCCGGCCGCGGCCGGGCTGATGATGGCCTTCGTGTGGTCCTTCGCCGACGGCTCGCTGGGCTGGGACGGCGAACAGCTGCGCTACGTGGCGCTGGGCCTGACCGTGACCGCGGCGCTGCTGATGGTCAGCCGCATCCGCTTCTGGAGCTTCAAGGGCAGCGGCGAGAAGGGCCCGCGCACCGACCGGGTGCCGTTCCTGATGCTGGTGCTGGCGCCGATCGTGCTGGCAGTGCTGGTCATCGACCTGGCCCGGGCGCTGCTGGCGATCGGCGTGCTGTACGCGCTGTCCGGGCCGTGCCTGTGGCTGTGGCGGCGTTGGCGCAAGGTGCCGGACGCGGCATGAGCGAGCCCGCGTCCATGCATGCGCCGTTGTGGTCGGCCGAACAGGTCGGCTGGCTGCAGGCGCTGGGTCACACCGTGTATGTGGATGCCGCGGCCGTGGTCGACGCGGTTCCGCCGCCGCAGGAGGAGCCGGTGGCGCCGGTGCAGCGGTCGGCACCGGGATCGGCACCCTCGCGTGGAGGCCATGCCGCCGAGATGCCGGCGACCGAGGTGACAGAACGGCGACGAGCGCCGGCACCACCGGCACCGGCGGTGCAGCCGGATTCCGTGCGTGCGGCGCCCGCGGCAGGGGCGCGCCGGGTCGGGCTGCGCCTGCCCGACCGTCTGCAGATCGCCCTGCTGCGCGCCTCCGGACTCAATCCCAACGATCCGGCCACGCAGGCGCTGATGGCGACCTGGCCGCTGGACGAACTGCGCGGCAATGCGGCGGCCAAACGCGCGCTGTGGCCGCAGTTGCGCGCGCTGCGCAAGCGGGCGCCGCGATGAGCGCGCTGGGGTCGGCATCGGCGCCCACGGCCACGCTGCGCGCCTTGCGCGAGGCCGATCTGGACGCGGTGATGGAGATCGAACGCCGCGCCTATCCGTTCCCCTGGACCCGCGGCATCTTCCGCGACTGCCTGCAGGCCGGTTATCCGGGCTGGGTGCTGGTGGAGGAGGGCACGATCGTCGGCTACGGCGTGATCAGCGTCGCCGCCGACGAGGCGCACATCCTCAACGTCTGCGTGGCGCCCGAGCGGCAGTCGCGCGGCTACGGCCGGCTGCTGCTGCGCGCACTGATCAAGTACGGCGTCGATCTCGGCGCGCGCCGGGTGTTCCTGGAAGTGCGGCCGTCCAATCCCAATGCGATCGCCCTGTACCACAGCGAAGGCTTCAACGAGATCGGCCGGCGCCCGCGCTACTACCCGGCCGCCAACGGCCGCGAGGACGCGCTGGTGATGGCGATCGAGCTGTTCTTCGACGGCATGTCCTGAGCCTCTGCGCGTCCGCCACGGGCGGCGTGCGGTTTCGTTCGAGTGCTGCCGCCTGGATGCGGAAGGCGGTGGCGCAAGCGCCGGTGTAGGTGGTACCGGCCTACTCCCGGCCGGCGCGGCGGCGCTGTGCCGCATGCGCGCCGCAACCTGATCCTGGCGATGCCGCTGCAGGCGGTTTGCGATGGTGCCGGCAGTGTTCGTTGTGGCAATCGCACCTGCGTGCTGCGTGTCGATGGGCGAGGCCCGGCGGCCGCCACCTGCCGTTTGCGGCTTTCGGTGTTTTTGCGCTGTCGCAGGCGGCTTCCGCAATGTCGCCTTCTGTCGGTGGGACAGCGTTGTTGTCCCGCAGCGATGGTGCCGCGTCGCCCTGGCGCGCGCAGGCGATTCGTGCGACGTGGTTCACACATTGTGCGGTTGGATCGCGCGTTTCTCCAACGCCTCTTTACACGTGCCACGCGCTGCCTACAGTGCGCGCCTCTTCGGCGCCTGCCTCCCACGAAGGCATGACCCGCAGTTGTCCGAGGGGACAGCGATCGCGCAGGCGTCGCCGTGCATTCCGCTGCTGCGGAGCGCGCGCGCCTGCGTCCAAACCACGCACGCTCACGAGGTTTCCAGGATGACCACGCAGTCCCTCATCGCTTCATCGCCACGCTCGCCGCTGCGCACGTTCGGCCTGGCCCTGTGCCTGGCCGGCCTGGCCGGCGCCGCCCATGCCGACGCCAGCCTGGAGGTCGCCAGCACCGGCTGGGCCACGCAGAACGGCGGTACCAAGGGCGGTTCCAAGGCCGCCGCGGCCGACGTCTACAGCGTCAGCACCGCGGCACAGCTGAAGGCCGCGCTGAAGGCCAGTGCCGGCAGCAACGGCCGCATCATCAAGGTCAACGGCATCATCGACATCAGCGAAGGCACGCCGTACAGCACCACCGCGGACATGAAGAGCCGCGCGCGCCTGGACGTGCCCACCAAGACCACGCTGATCGGCGTCGGCAGCAACGCCGAGATCCGCGAGGGCTACTTCTACGTCAAGGCCAACGACGTGATCGTGCGCAACCTGACCATCGAGAATCCATGGGATCCGCAACCGGTGTGGGATCCGAACGACGGCAGCGCCGGCAACTGGAACTCCGAATACGACGGCATGACCATCGAGGGCGCCAGCAACGTGTGGGTGGACCACGTGACCTTCACCGACGGCCGCCGCACCGACGACCAGAACGGCACCGCCAACGGCCGTCCCAAGCAGCACCACGACGGCGCGCTGGACATCAAGAAAGGCGCCAACTACGTCACCGTGTCGTACTCGGTGTTCAAGTCGCACGAGAAGAACAACCTGATCGGCTCCAGCGACAGCGCCTCCAACACCGACAGTGGCAAGCTCAAGGTGACCATCCACAACACCTTGTTCGAGAACATCTCCGCGCGCGCGCCGCGGGTGCGCTTCGGCCAGGTGCACCTGTACAACAACTACCACGTGGGCAGCACCAGCAATTCGGTGTATCCGTTCTCCTACGCGCACGGCGTCGGCAAGGAATCGAAGATCTTCTCCGAGAACAACGTCTTCGACATCAGCGGCGTGAGCAGCTGCGACAAGATCGCGGCCGACTACGGCGGCAGCGTCTACCGCGATTTCGGCTCGCTGCTCAACGGCCAGGCGCTGACCTGTTCCTGGAACAACAACATCGGCTGGACCCCGCCGTACACCTATTCGCTGTTGCCGGCGAACAAGGTGGCGGCGGACGTCAAGGCCAAGGCCGGCGCCGGGAAGCTCTGAGGGATCGCTGCGCCGCCGCCTGGAAGGCCGGGCGGCGGTGTGCGTGTTGCGTGGAATGCCAGTGCTCGGGCGCAGAGCGGCTTTCAACGTTGGCCGCGCTCGTCGCAGGTGCGTTGTGGGAGCCACCTGAGGGAGCGACTTCAGTCGCGACGAGCGAAGTGCAGATCGCCACCGGCTTCGATAGCGGTCTGGGCTAGGTCCTTCCACCAGTGCACCAAACAACTCGCCGAGAATTTCTGTGGGAACGACTCCAGAGCGGATCCAATAACGACGGAGACCCGCTGCAGGAGCGGCTTCGGCCACGACAGACAGCATTGCTTGCCGTCTGATGGTGCAGCGCGTCGGGACTGAAGTCCCTCCCACATCGCGCATCCGTCAGACGCGCGATACTGCATGATGATGCCTCCGCCACCGCCGTGATGGGCGGAGGCGGCCCAATCGCTCGCGCTACAGCTTGGCGCGCTGCGCGCGCAGACCGTCGAGTTGCGCGCTCCAGTCGGCCAGGCGCTGGCGTTCCTGTTCGATCACTGCGGCCGGCACCTTGTCGGTGAACTTGCCCAGCTTGGCCTCGCTCTTGTCCTTCTCGGACGCGACACGGGCGATCTCCTTGTCCAGGCGCAGGCGTTCGGCATCCAGGTCGACCAGGCCTTCCAGCGGCACCAGCAGCGTCAGTTCGCCGACGATCGCGGTGGCCGCGGCCGGCGACGGCGCGCCGTCGTCCAGCCACTGGATGGACTCCAGCTTGAGCAGGAAGCGCAGCTGCGCGGCGAAACGTTCGATTCGCGCGCGGTCTTCTGCCTGGCCGCCCTGCAGCAGCAGCGGCACCTGCCGCGACGGCGCCACCTGCAGTTCGCTGCGCACGCGGCGCAGCGCCGACACCATCGCCTTCAGCCATTCCACGTCGGCCGCGGCGCCGGCGTAGGCGGCCACGTCCATCGCCGCCGCCTCCGGATAGGGCTGCAGCGAGATGGTCGGTGCGGCGATGCCCAGGCGCGGCGCCACCTGCTGCCACAGCTCCTCGGTGAGGAACGGGGTCAGCGGGTGCAGCAGGCGCAGCAGGGTTTCCAGCACGTGCAGCAGGGTGTGGCGGGTGCTGTCGGCGGCGGCCGCATCGTCGCCGCTCAGCGCCGGCTTGGCCAGTTCCAGGAACCAGTCGCAGAACTCGTTCCAGGCGAATTCGTACAGGCACTGCGCCAGCAGGTCGAAACGGTACGCGGCGAACTGCGCCTGCGCCTCGGCCGTGACCGCCTGCAACCGCAGCAGGATCCACTTCTCGGCATCGGTGGCCGGTGCAAGCGAGGCTGAACCGGCATTCGAAGCGGTGTCCGCGTGGTTCGCCACCTGGGCGCGTGGCGACGCGTTCGTGATGGTCGCTGCGTCCACATCTTCCTGGCGCGTGTTCATCAGCACGAACCGGCTGGCATTCCACAGCTTGTTGCAGAAGTTCTTGTAGCCCTCGGCGCGGCCCAGGTCGAACTTGATCTCGCGGCCGTGGCCGGCCAGCGCGGCGATGGTGAAGCGCAGCGCGTCGGCGCCGTGGGCGATGATGCCGTTCGGGAATTCCTTGCGGGTGGCCTTCTCGATCTTGGGGGCGTCCTGCGGCTTCATCAGTCCGGTGGTGCGCTTGGCGACCAGGGCCTCGATGTCGATGCCGTCGATGATGTCCAGCGGATCGAGCACGTTGCCCTTGGACTTGGACATCTTCTGGCCTTGCCCGTCGCGGATCAGGCCGGTGATGTAGACGTCGCGGAACGGCACCTTGCCGGTGAAGCTGTCGGTGGCCATGATCATGCGCGCCACCCAGAAGAAGATGATGTCGAAGCCGGTGACCAGCACGCTCGACGGCAGGTAGCGGTCGAAGCCGCGCTCGGCCATCGCCTGCGGATCCGGCCAGCCCATGGTCGAGAACGGCCACAGCTGCGAGGAGAACCAGGTTTCCAGCACGTCGCTGTCCTGGTGCAGGGCGACGTCGGCGCCGAGGCCGGCCTTGGCACGCGCGTCGGCCTCGTCGCGGCCGACGTAGTACTTGCCCGTGTCGTCGAACCAGGCCGGAATGCGATGGCCCCACCACAGCTGGCGGCTGATGCACCAGTCCTGGATGTTCTCCATCCAGTGGCGGTAGGTGTTGATCCAGTTCGGCGGCACGAACTGGATCTGCCCGGACTCGACCAGCTCCAGGCCACGCTTGGCCAGCGCGTCCATCTTCACGAACCACTGGTCGGTGAGGTACGGCTCGATCACTTGGCCGGTGCGGTCGCCGCGCGGCACCTGCAGCTTGTGCGGCTTGGTCTCGACCAGGATGCCGAGGTCTTCGAGGTCGGCCAGCACGGCCTTGCGCGCGTCGAAGCGGTCCAGACCGCGGTACTTGGCTGGAATACGTTCGGGGCTGAAGAGGTCATCGGGGATGAGCACGCCGCTACCGGACGGATCGTTTTTCGACAGCTCGGCGCTGATTTCTGCATGGCTCTCTGGTGCACCGATGATCTTTGCGTCCTTGGTCAGGATGTTGATCATCGGCAACCCATGCCGCACGCCGACCTGGTAGTCGTTGAAGTCGTGCGCCGGCGTCACCTTGACCACGCCGGTGCCGAACGCGCGATCGACGTAGTCGTCGCCGATCACCGGCACGCGGCGGCCGGTCAGCGGCAGCGTCACCGTCTTGCCGATCAGGTGCGCGTAGCGCGCATCCTCCGGGTGCACCATCACCGCGGTATCGCCGAGCAGGGTTTCCGGGCGGGTGGTGGCGACCACCAGGTAGTCGCGGGTCTCGCGCAGGGTCTCGTTGCCGTCGGCGTCGTGCTCGACGTGTTCGTAGCTGGCGCCGTCGTCCAGTGTGTAGGCGATCGACCACAGGAAGCCGTCTTCCTCGACGTTCTCCACTTCCAGGTCGGAGATCGCGGTCTTCAGCACCGGGTCCCAGTTGACCAGGCGCTGGCCGCGGTAGATCAGGCCCTGTTCGTGCCAGCGCACGAAGGCCTCGATCACCGCCGCCGACGGCTGCGGATCCATGGTGAAGGTGCTGCGCGACCAGTCGGCCGAGGTGCCGAGGCGGCGCATCTGCCGCTCGATGGTGTCGCCGGAGTGCTGCTTCCACTCCCAGACCTTGGCGATGAAGCCGTCGCGGCCCAGCGAATCGCGGGTCTCGCCCTTGCCTTCCAGGGTCAGGTTGCGCGACACCACCATCTCGGTGGCGATGCCGGCGTGGTCGCTGCCGACCTGCCACAGCGTGTCGAAGCCGCGCATGCGGTGGTAGCGCACCAGTGCATCCATCAGCGTCTGCTGGAAGGCGTGGCCCATGTGCAGCGTGCCGGTCACGTTCGGCGGCGGCAGCAGCACCGTGTACGGCGCGCCTTTCCCGGACGGCGCGAAGTAACCGGACGCTTCCCATTGCGCGTACAGGCGCGATTCGAAGGAGGTGGGATCGTAGCTGGAGGCGAGGGTGGTCATGGGCTGGGAATCGGGAATCGGGAATGGGGAATCGATGGAGCGCAGAGCAGGGACCGCCTCAATGCGGCGCTTGGAGAAACGATTCCCGATTCTCCATTCCCGATTCTCCGCTTCATCACATATCGTGCTTGCTGACCGCGTAGCCCTGGGCCTTGTACTGCTTCCAGCGCTCGCGCAGCGGGTCGCGCGCGGATGGGTCGGCCGGCACCACTTCGAGGACGCGGTCGCAGGCGCCGAGGTAGGGCGCATCGCGCAGGTTGATCACCAGCGGCCGCTGCGGCGCGTCGACGCCGGGCGGGACGATCAGCACCTGCGCCTCTTCCTCGTCGGCATCGGCGTCGGCGATCTGGTGCGGGATGTAGGCGTCGGCATCGAACGCCCACAACAGCTCGTCCAGTTCCTCGGCCTGGGCCATGTCGCGCGCCAGCACCAGCGTCCACAGGTTGGCGTCGTTGGCCTTGCGCGCCAGTTCGCACACCAGCCGCAGCGGTTCGTTGAGGAACCGCGGCTTGGCGATCAGGTAGAAGTCGGCGCGCATCAGGGCTGGGAGTGGGGAATGGGGAATAGGGAGTGGGAACAGCGGGTGGCGGCGCGTGCGCCGCCTCCGGTTGGGTCAGACAGGGCGCTTTTCACGATTCCCGATTCCCGGTTCTCAATTCCCGGCCGCAACGCGGTCGAGCAACCACTGCGACAGCAAGCCCACCGGGCGGCCGGTGGCCATGCCGCGCTTGCCTTCGTCGCTGGCGACGCCGGCGATGTCCAGGTGCGCCCAGCGCTGGCCTTCGGTGAAGCGCGACAGGAAGCAGCCGGCGGTGATCGCGCCAGCCCAGCGGCCGCCGATGTTGTAGACGTCGGCGAAGCTGGAATCCAGCAGGCCCTGGTACTCGTCCCACAGCGGCAGGCGCCAGGCGCGGTCGAACACGTGCTCGCCGGCGGCCAGCAGTTCGGCGGCCAGGTCGTCGTGCTTGCTCATCAGGCCGGCGGTCTGGTGGCCGAGGGCGACCATGCACGCGCCGGTGAGGGTGGCCACGTCGATCAGCGCCGCCGGCTTGAAGCGTTCGGCGTAGGTCAGCGCATCGCACAGGATCAGGCGGCCCTCGGCGTCGGTGTTGCCGACCTCGATGGTCTTGCCGGACATGCTGGTGATCACGTCCGACGGGCGATAGGCGTTGCCGTCGATCGCGTTCTCCACCGCCGGCACCACCACCACCAGGTTCAGCGGCAGGCGCGCGGTCGCGGCGGCGACGAAGGTGCCGATGACGTTGGCGCCACCGCACATGTCGTATTTCATCTCCTCGATGCCGCCCTGGGTCTTCAGGTTGACGCCGCCGGTGTCGAAGGTGATGCCCTTGCCGACCAGCACGTAGGGCTGGGCGTCGCCGCCACCATGCCACTTCAGCACCAGCAGGCGCGGGCGGTTGGCCGAGCCGCGCGCCACCGCCAGCAGCGAGCCCATGCCCAGTTCCTGCATCTGCGTCTCGTCGAGGATCTCGGCCTCGGCGCCGTCCACGCCCCGGGCGAAGGCGGCGGCGGTCTCGGCCAGGTAGGCCGGGGTGCACAGGTTCGGCGGCAGGTTGCCCAGTTCGCGGGCGAATTTCACGCCGGCGGCGATCGCCTCGCCCTGGGCCAGCGCGGTGGCGTCGTCGCCGTGCACGGCCAGGCGGGCGAGGCCGCTGTCGTCGGGCTTCTTCTTGCCGAGGGTGGCGGTGTAGCGGTAGCAGGCGTGGTCGCTGGCGATCACCGCCTGGCGGATCGCCCAGGCCTGGTCGCGGCCCTTGACCTCCAGCTCGCTCAGGGTCAGCAGCGCGCTGGCCGCCGGCCCGCTCTTGAGGGCGCGCGCGGCGTCGCCGACCGCCTTCAGGTACTGCGGCACGCCGAACTTGGCGGCGTCGCCCAGGCCCACCGTCAGCACGCGCGGCGCCTGCACGCCGGGCAGGTCGTGGAGCAGGGCGGTGGCGCCGGTCTTGCCGCTGACGTCGCCGCGCTCGGCCAGCGCGGTCAGGCGTCCGCCGCTGGCCGCGTCCAGGGCCTGGGCGGCCGGGGACAGGCGCTTGTCGGCGAACACGCCGACGACGATGCAGTCGCACGCCGCGGTGGCCGGGGCGTCGTGGTTCAGGGTGAATTCCAGGGCCATTGATCAGATTCCGTTGGCAAATCCGTACAATCGCGGACTCTTTACCCCCAGTCGGATAGGCTGGGGCAGCCGCGAACGAATCCGAGAGTTTAAATCAACCCACCCCCATGCCGAAGCTCGATCGATACCTGCTGCGCGATTTCGTCCAGAGCTTCTCGGCCACCCTGATCGTGCTGCTGGTGGTCAGCGTCGGTGGTGTGCTGGTGGACATCCTGGGCAACATCGCCGATGGCCGCATCCCGGCCAAGTTGTTGTTTTCACAGCTGGGCCTGCAGTTCGTGGTGTACCTGCCGCTGATCCTGCCGCTGGCGCTGATGCTGGGCCTGCTGCTGGCGCTGGCGCGGCTGTACCGCGACTCGGAAATGGCGGTGATCACCGCCATCGGCGTGGGCCCGCGGCGCCTGCTGCGGCCGATCCTGATGCTGGTGATCCCGGTGGTGACCCTGGTCGGCATGTGCTCGCTGTGGCTGGGCCCCTGGGCCGACCGTACCTCCGACCGGCTGATCGACGAGGCCAACCACAGCCTGCTGATGGCCGGGCTGGAGGCGGGGCGCTTCACCCCGCTGTCCGACGGCGGCATCGTCTACATCAGCACCCTGTCCGGGGACGGCACCAAGCTCAGCAAGGTGTTCATGCAGCGGCAGAAGGACGGCCGCCTGGACGTGGTCACCGCGCAGCGCGGCGCCATGTTCTTCGAGGGCAAGGCCGACCGCTACCTGCGCCTGGAGGACGGCTACCGGGTCGAGGGGCCGCTGGCCGGCGACGGGCTGGACTACCGGATGATGCGCTTCGTCAGCAACGACGTGGCGCTGCCCGACCGCAACGCCGCGCTCAAGGACGATGACCCCGAACTGCTGCCCACCGCCAAGCTGATCGGCGATCCGCGCCCGCAGGCCAATGCGCAGCTGCATGCGCGCCTGGCGCCGCCGCTGCTGGCGCTGGCCTTCGCGCTGCTGACCCTGCCGCTGTCGCGCAGCTCGCCGCGGCAGCAGCGCTATGGCCGGATCATGCTGGCGTTCCTGGCCTACCTGGTCGGCACCAACCTGATGTTCCTCGGCACCCAGTGGCTGAGCACCGAGAAGCTGCCGCGCGCGCTCGGCCTGTGGTGGCTGACCCTGCCGTTGCTGACGCTGGCGGTGTGGATGTACCTGCGCGATGGCCGGCTGTCGCGGCCGCGGAGGCAGCCGGCATGAGGCTGCGTCCGAACCTGCACGATGTGTACGTGGGCCGCGCCGTGCTCGGCACGGTGCTGCTGACCTGGGCGGTGCTGCTGGGCCTGGACGTGATCATGGCCCTGTCCAACGAGTTCAAGGTCATCGGCACCGGCAGCTACAGCCTGGGCCATGCCGCCGCGTTCGTGGCCTACACGGTGCCGCGCCGCGCCTACACCCTGTTCCCCACCGGCGCGGTGATCGGCGTGCTGATGGGCCTGGGCCAGCTTGCGGCCACCTCCGAACTGACCGCGCTGCGCGCGCTGGGTCTGTCGCGGCGTCGGCTGAGCCTGGCCGCGGCCTCGACCATGGCCGTGCTGACCGTGGTCATGGTGGTCAACGGCGAGACCCTGGCGCCATGGGCGCAGAACCAGGCCGACGCGATCAAGGCCAACGCCAAGTACAACGGCGACATGAGCATGGCGCGCTATTCCGGGCTGTGGGCGCGCGAGGGCAACACCTTCCTCAATGCCCAGGCCGGCGAAGAGCACCTGGAGGACGGCGGCGGCACCTGGCTGGAGCTGCGCGACGTGCGCCTGTACACGCTGGACGAGAGCGGCCGGCTGGCGTCGCTGACCCATGCCGCCATCGCCGAGCACCGGCACAACGGCTGGACGCTCAAGCAGGCCTACCGCGACACCTTCGCCGAACGCTCGGTGCAGCGCGAGAAGTTCGACAGCCTGCCGTGGCAATCGCAGCTGGACGCGGCGGCGCTGGCCTCGGGCCTGGCCAAGCCGCGCAACCTGTCGGCGCGCGACCTGCACACCAGCATCGAGTACCGCCGCCGCAACGGCCTGGACGCGCGCGACTACGAGGACCAGTACTGGAGCCGCTGGTTCTATCCGCTGAACGTGCTGGCGCTGTGCTTCGCCGCGATCCCGTTCGCGTTCGGCGCGCTGCGCAGCGGCGGCATGGGCAAGCGCCTGTTCCTCGGCATCCTGTTCGCCCTGGTGTTCTGGCTGCTGCAGCTGTTCTTCGGACGCATGGCCGGCGCGCTGAAGTTCGACTACCGCATCGCCTACGCCTTGCCGCCGCTGGTGATGCTCACCGTGTCCTGGTTGCTGTTCCGCAAACGCAGCAGTTAGCGATGCGGCGTCCGAGCACGACCGGGCTGGCGTTCTGCGTTCTGTATCTGGCAACGATGGCGTGCTGTCAGTGGCTGGCGAGCAATCCGCATTTTGATGGCCATGTCCGGTCGTTGGTGAAGATACTGCCGTTCCTGCCCATCTTGCTTCCGCTGGCCACAATCGGACTGATGCCGCTGCTGGATCGGTTGCCGCAGGCCGTCGTGCCGTTGCTGTTGCTCCTGTGCATGCTGTGGGCGAGCTATTGGCTTGGCCGATTCCTGGAGCGGTGGATCGGCGCCAAGCTCGCCTCGCGCAAGGCCGAATCGCTGCGCAAGCACCAGGATCGGTAATGACGATGCTCGCCGTCTTCGCACGCCACGTGGGTCACACCCCGCCGCGCGCCCAGGCAGTGCAGTCAGGGCTTCGTTTTCGGTAGCCGGGTCAGGCGAGTGCCGCTGGCGCGGTCATGCCGCGCCGCAGCGGTCTCGATGTGCCAGGAGCGGTTGGCGCGCTGCCGCGCGGCCATGTGCTGCGGTCAGGGCTTGGCCTTGGGCTGGCGGCTCAAGCGGGTACCGCTGGCCCTGTCATGCCATGTCAACCGTTCGCGATCAAAAAGCGCCCACCAGAACCCCAGCCCGCCCAGCAGCAACGATACCGTGCCGACCAGATAGCGCCGCCACAGCGCGCCCCAGCCTGGCGCGTTGCCATCGGCGCCGTGTAGGCGCAGCCGCCATGGACGCATGCCCAGGGTCTGGCCGCCGCGACGCCAGCTCAGCGTCGCGTACAGGCCGGCCACCACCCAGCAGCACAGCCACAGCAGCCACTGCAGGGCGCTGAACGGTGCGATGTTCTCGCGCGGCGCATGGCCTTCCAGCGTGTAGCCGAGGGTGAACAGCGCCGAGACCAAGAACCACAGCGCCAGCACCGGCCAGGCGTCGTAGAACAGTGCCAGCAGCCGCCACAGCAGCAGCGCGCGTGGACGGGGGGCGGAAGCGGGAGGCGGTGCGCTCATCGGCACAGCTTAGAGCCAGTCGCACGCTTTGCGGTGGACTGCGTTGCGCGCGGCTCGGGCATGCGCAGCCCTGCGCTCGTCCCGCCCACATCGGCCTTGCGCCCCCCGGCAAAGCCGCTAGGCTTTCCCGATTCCCGATTCCCGATTCCCGATTCCCGATTCCCGATTCCCGATTCCCGATTCCCGATTCCCAATCCCCAATCCCCAATCCCCAATCCCCCA
>NZ_NSGT01000087.1:0-30172 GCF_009192905.1 Xanthomonas sp. LMG 12459 | reverse complement strand
CTGCGCCGGCGCAGTAAGTGCACGCTGGATGACGTTCGTGATGGCGGCGTCCGTGTTGCGGGCGCCGCCGTTTTCCGCTTCCTGGATCCGCTGATATCCGGAAAATGGCTCCAGTCGCGTCGGATCGAGGCTGCATGAAGCAGAGCGGCATCGTGTGTCGCGCTCAGCGAGGATCTGATTCCGCCAGTTGCCGGCGGACTTCCATCAGGGCGAAGCCCAGCAGGTTCTCGCCCTGCCACGTCGTGGGATCGGCGGCGCGCGGGTCGTCCGCCGCCAGGCCGATGCCCCAGATCCGGTCGACCGGACTGGCTTCGACCAGTACCCTGCCGCCGGTCCCGAGCAGGAAGGTCTTCAGCGCCGCATGCTGGCCGAATTTGCCCAGGTTGCCCGCGATGACCAACTGCATGCGGGCATCGCGCCAGGTGAATTCATCGAAACCCTGGATCTCCCGCCCGATCGCCTTGGCTTCTCCGGGATGCGCGGCGGCCAGAATGCGGGCACAGGCGGCATGATCGCCGAACAGCCGCGCCTTGCCGGCCATCATGTAATGCTCGGCGGTGGGATAGGTCACCGAATCAAGCACGAACGGCGCCTCGAACCATTGGCTGAAGCAACTGCGGTCGATGGCGCCGGGCTGCTTCGGCGTATGCCCCCAGAAGTGGACGAACTTGAGGGGTTCGCCCGCCTGATGACGTGCGCACAGCGCTTCGACGGTCAACACGGTGTGCATGGATGTCCTCGCTGGAAATCAAGCGCTGCAACCCCGCGGTGCCAGGGCAGCGCCGCGGATGCTGCAACATGCCGTTGCGGCCGCCTGTCGCCATGTCAGCCCGGCATCGCGTTCTCTCTCCAACGTGCGCCTGCCGGAGGCCACCGCTGGCCCGCTTGCTCCGGTCGGGCAGCGGCACGCCAGTGGAGGTGCTGACGTGGCTCAGGCCGCCAGCAACGCCTGCTTGGCGTCCTGCCCGCTCTCGCAATGCACGTACAGCACCGGCAGGCCGTGGGCCTCGAGCACCGCGGCCAGTTGCCGCTGGCGCGCCAGGTACTGCTCGTAGACCCGCTGCAGGCGTTCGCAGTCCTGGCGGTCGTAGGCGTAGTGCGCGCACCAGCTGGCCGGGTCGAACAGCGCCATGCGCACCTCGCCTTCGCGGTAGCGCAGCAGCGGCTCCGGCGGGGCCTGCAGCCATTCTTCCTGGTCCGGCGCCAGCAGCGCGGTCTCGATCAGCGGCCACAGCGGCGCCAGGCCCTGGTTGTCGTACTGCATCGACATCATCGCCGCCAGGTCGTGGCCTGTCAGGTAGCGGGCGTGCTCGATCTCCGCGCCAAAGCCCTGCTGCGCGAGCAGCGCGGTATCGGCCTGCGCCATGCCCTGCGCCAGCAACACGTCCTCCAATGCCTCGGCCACGGACTGCACGGTGTCGGCCGGGCCGCTGAGCAGGAACGGCACCACCCGCAATGCGCCGCCGCGCAGGCCGGCGTCGGCTTGGAACGGCAGCGGCACGCTGCCGTCGGCATCGGTGCCGAAGGCCAGCAGTCGCGGGCCGTCGTGACGGCCGGGCGCGCGGGCGGCGAGTTCCTCCAGGCGCCGGTGCAGCGGCCAGCCCGGACGCAACGCTTCGGCCGGGTCGAAATGCGCGCCGGCCAAGCTCAGTTCCAGTTCGCGCACCGCCGGCACCAGTTGCGCCAGGTCGCGGCCGACCTTCTCGGCCAGTTCGGCGGCCTGCGCATGCGGCAGCGCCGGGTGCGCCGGTTCGCACCCGGAGGACAATTCCAGGGCGATGACCCCGTGGGCGTGGCGAGTGGCGGAGGCTTGGGTCATGGGATTGGCGGTTGGCCCGTCGCGGGCGCATAGCTACACTCGCTTCATTATGCCTGCGCTACCGTGCAGGCCATGTCCCCGACTCCCCTCGCGCGAGGTAATCCCATGCCAGCAGCCCGTCCCGTCGCCATTCTCGGCGGCGTCCGCATTCCGTTTTGCCGGCAGAACACGGCGTATGCGGATGTCGGGAACCTCGGCATGTCGGTGCGCACGCTGGGCGCGCTGGTCGAGCGTTACGGGCTGCACGGGCAGCAGCTGGGCGAAGTGGCGATGGGCGCGGTGATCAAACATTCCAGTGACTGGAACCTGGGCCGCGAGGCGGCGCTGTCCTCCGGGCTGTCGCCGCTGACTCCGGGCATCACCCTGCAGCGCGCCTGCGGCACCAGCCTGGACAGCATCATCACCGTCGCCAACAAGATCGCGCTGGGGCAGATCGAGTCGGGCATCGGCGGCGGCTCGGACACCACCTCCGAGGTGCCGATCGTCTACGGCAAGAAACTGCGCGCGCGGCTGCTGGCGGCCAACCGTGCCAAGAGCACCGGCGACAAGCTGCGCGCGCTGACCCGCGGCTTCAAGTTCGCCGAGCTCAAGCCCGAGTTCCCGGGCGTGGCCGAGCCGCGCACCGGCAAGAGCATGGGCGACCACTGCGAGGACATGGCCAAGCAGTGGAACATCTCGCGCGATTCGCAGGACGCCTGGGCGGTGTCCTCGCACCACAAGCTGGCCGCCGCCTACGAGCGCGGCTTCTTCGCCGACCTGATCGCGCCCTTCCGCGGCGTGGAGCGCGACAACATCCTGCGCGCGGACACCTCGCTGGAGAAGCTGGCGACGCTGAAGCCGGCGTTCGACAAGGTCAGCGGCCGCGGCACCCTGACCGCGGCCAACTCGACCCCGCTGACCGACGGCGCCGCCGCGGTGCTGCTGGCCTCGGAAGAATGGGCGCAGGCGCATGGCCACGTGCCGATGGCCTATCTGCGCGATGCGCAGGTGTCGGCGGTGGATTTCGTGCACGGCGAAGGCCTGCTGATGGCGCCGACCGTGGCCGTGCCGGAGATGCTCAAGCGCCATGGCCTGCGCCTGCAGGACTTCGACATCTACGAGATCCACGAGGCCTTCGCCGCGCAGGTGCTGTGCACCCTGCGTGCCTGGGAGAGCGAGGACTACTGCCGCACCCGGCTGGGCCTGGACGCGCCGCTGGGGCAGATCGATCCGGCCAAGATCAATCCGGTGGGCTCGTCGCTGGCCACCGGCCATCCGTTCGCCGCGACCGGCGCGCGCATCGTCGCCACCGTCGCCAAGCAACTGGTCGAACGCGGCGGTGGCCGCGCGCTGATCTCCATCTGCACCGCCGGCGGCATGGGCGTGGTGGCGATCGTCGAACGCTGAGCGTCACCGCGCGCTGGCACTCGTGCCGGCGTGCGCCGCGCCACGGCCTTCGGCCCTGCGGCGCCGCCCCGGCGCTGACCGCGCCGCATCCGTCGCGCTACCATGCCCGCCGATTCGCCTGCGTCACGCGGGCGACACGGCGCGCAGGGGGCGCAGGCCATGACCGAGCAGGGCAGTTTCAATCCGTACCAGGCGCCCAGCGTCGCCAGTCCGTCCAGCCTGCCGCCGCCGTTGCCGGGCGAGACGTTGTGGCGCGATGGCACGGATTTGCTGTGCCTGCGGGATGCGCCGTTCCCGCCGCACTGTGTGAAGTGCGGGGCGGCGCTGGGCAACGACGAACTCAAGAAGCGCACCTTCTACTGGCACGCGCCGGGCTGGTACGCGCTGATCCTGGTGAGCATCCTGGTCTATGCGATCGCGGCGCTGGTCGCGCGCAAGCGCAGCAGCCATGTGCTCGGGATGTGCGCGGTGCATCGGCGTCGGCGCAACCGGTACATCCTGTTGATCGCCGGTGCCTTCCTGGTTGGCCCGCTGCTGGGAGTCGCCGTCGGCGGCGAGAGCGGGTTCTGGCTGGGAGGTGCCGTGTTCCTGGTCATGCTGATCTGGGGCATGTTCGGCGCGCGCATCCTGGTGCCGCGGCGCATGGACGAGCGCTATGCGCGCTACAAGGGCCTGGCGCCCGCGTTCCTGGCGCGCCTGCCGGCGCTGCCGCCGGCCTTGCGGCGCTGAGCGGACGGACGCGGCCGGCCTACCTTCGGATGCGATGACCGGCGCGCCGCCGGCCTGGGCACACGACGCGGCCCAGGCCTTCTGCCGTGCTCCTCTTCGCTGATCGGCGCAGGAGCGATGCGCGTGCGCTGCCGCGTCCGGAAGCAGCCATGACGCGCTTTCGCCGCGGATCAGCGTGCCCGGCCTGGTCTTGCAGGCTCGGCCATCTCTGACAACACCGGGACGGACTCAACCCTCCAGCCGCGGGAATCCATGGTCGTCGCGGCGTTCCGTGCTGTCCGGCGCCGGCGCGATCGGGGTCACCGGCGCGACCGGCTCGGGCAGCGGCTGCGCGATGTCGCCGCGCTGCACGCGTAGCGCATTGGCGTAGCAGCGCTGCGCCGCGAGCATGTCGCCGGCGTCGGCATAGCCGTCGCCGAACACCTCCCAGGCCTCGGCACCGGCACCCAGCGCCAGCGCGCGGTGCAGGAATTCCTCGGCCTGCGGCCACTGCTGCTGGCGGCTGGCCAGACGCGCCAGGGTCAGCAGCAGCGCCGGGCTGTCCGGATGCGCCTGCAGCCAGCGCTGCGCGCTGGCGCGGCGCGAATCGTACTTCTCCACCGGCAGGCGCCCGTACAGCGCGGCCAGGCCTTCGTCCCAGCGCGTGTCCAGCGCCTGCTCCAAGCTGCGCAGCGCCGCATCGTCCCAGCGCAGGGCGGCCGCGCGCACCGCGTAGGCGGCGACCACCGCCGGCTCGCTGCGCAGCGATTTGGGCAGGCTCTCCCAGCGCTCGGCCAGGGCATTGGCATCGGCGGCCTGGTCCAGCGAGGCCGCGGCCAGGCGCGTTTCCAGCGTGGCGATCGCCTCCAGCGGCAGCGCCTGCTGCTGGCGGATCGCGCCGAGCTGGCCGTAGGCCTCGCCGGCACGACCGATGCGGGTCAGTGCCTCGGTGCGCAGCAACAGCCCGCGCGGCGGCAGCGGCTGCGCCGCGGCCACGTCCAGCGCATTGATCGCATCGACCGGGCGCTGCTGCTCCAGATGCAGTTCGGCCAGCAGCAATGCATGCGCGGCCGGATCGCGTTCGGCCAGGCGCCGCAGGTGGCGCTCGGTGGCCTCGCGGTCGCCGCGCGCATCGGCCGCGCGTACCGCGGCGATCAGGGCGATGGCGCTGACCTCGGGGTCTTCGGCGGCGGCGTTGAGCTGCTTCTCGGCCCGCGTCCACTGGCCGGCGTGGGCGGCGGCCAGGCCGTCGAGCAGGCGCGCGCGCGACTGCTTGCGGCGGCGCCGGCCCCAGGCGCGGAACGGGAAACTGAGCACGTTCCACACCAGCCACAGCGCCAGGAACGCGATCACCAGCAGCAGCGAGGCCTGCGGCAGCGAGGCGATGTAGTCGGTACCGCCGACGCGCACGATCACCTCGCCGAGCTGGCGCACCTGGTCCTGCCCCAGCCATTGCGCACCGATCACGCCCAGCGCGATGACGATCAACAGCACGATCAGGGAACGAAGGGATTTCATGACGGGCTCCTTGCGTCGCGCATCGCGCGCAACTGTTGCAGGGTGGTTCCGAGTTCGGGAATGGTCGGGCGCAGATCGGCATTGGCCAGGGTGCGCAGCGCGGCGCGGCGTTCGCGCAGCTGCGGCGACTCCGGCCACAGCCGCGACAGCCAGCGCCCGGCGCCGGCCAGGGCGCTGCGATAGCCACGCGTGTCGCCGCGTTCCAGCGCCGCGCGCGCCAGGGTCAGGTCGAGCTGCAGCGCGTCGTGGGCGGCCACGCGCTCCGAGCCGGCGGCCAGGACGCCGCCCTGCGAGGGGCGGATCTTCACCAGCGGCGCCAGCAGGCGCTGCCACAGCGGCTGCTGCGCGCTCTCCGGCAATTGCGTCGGCAATTTGTCCAGGCTGGCGGCGAAGGCATCCAGTTGCGCCGCCAGGCGTGCCTGCGGCCCGTCGCCCAGCGCGTCCAGCGCGGTACGTTCCTGCAGCAGCGCCTGGCGCAGGTTGAGGAATTGCGGATCGTCGATGCCGTCCAGCACACCGCTGGCCAGCGCGTAGGCACGCCGCGCGCCGGCCGCATCGCCGGCCAGCAGCAGGCGCTGCTGGCCCTGGTTGAGCAGCAGTTCGACCTCGTCCAGGCGCAGCGCCTGCGCGCCGTGACGGTTGGAATCGGCGAGCTTGGCGACATTGGCCTCCAGCAGCGCGCTGCGCTGGCTCAGGCCGAGCATTTCGTCGCGCAGCACGCGGTTGGTGCTGGCCGCGTCCTGCAGCCGCTGCGCGGTGGCGCGCTGGTCGCGGCGCAGGCTGTCCTGGGCCTGCTGCAAGGCCTGCAGTTGCTGCTGCAGGTCCGACTGCTGGGCCAGTTCGCGCGCGCTGCGCGCCTGCCACCAGTCCCAGCCACGCCAGCCGGCGAACGCCAGCGCGGCCAGCGTGGCGAGCACCAGCAGCAACCAGATCCAGCGTGTGGAACGGCGAGGCGTGATCGGGATTTCGTCGGTCATCGGCAGCGTCCTGGGGGCCGTCGCCCGTCGCGAGCAAGGCGGCGGTCGGCGCGGCACCGCCGGAGCATGGCGTGAGCGGCACTGCGGCCGCAACCCGGGCGGCGGTCCGCGTTCAGCGAGGTGGCGAGCGCGTTACGATCGCGGCCGCTGCGGCGACCAACTGCTGCGGCATCGGTCCGGCCGCCTGGGCGACGTCGACGAACCCCAGGTCCGCGGCCAGGGTCGCCAGGCGCGCGCTGGCCGCGACCACCGGCCGTGCACGCCAGGCCCGGGCCAACTCCTCCGGCAACTGCGCCAGCAGCTGTTGCAGCGCCTCGCCGCTGCTCAGCGCCAGCACACCGGGCGGCGCCGCACGCAGGCGGGCCAGGTCGGCCGCGCGCAGTCGTACCGGTTCGCGCACGTACACGTCCGCGCGCATCAGCGGGGTGCCGCGCGCCTGCAGGTGTGCGGCGATCAGGCCGCGGCCGCCGGGAGCGGTGATCAGTCCCACCGGCAGGTCGTGCGCGGACATTTCCGGCAGCGCCAGCAGGCCGTCGCTGTCCATTCGCGTCGGCGTCGCCACCTCGGCGATGCCGTGCTGGCGCAAGGCGCGCGCCGTGCCCGCGCCCACCGCCAGCCAGCACTGGCCGGGGCGTGCGGTCAGCGGCTGCAGCGCCGCGGCCGCGCGCACCGCCGCCGGGCTGCTGACGATGACCCGCGGCGCAGCCAGCGCCGCGGCCAGGGCCGCGCGGGTGGCGGGATCGGCGCGCGGCCGCAGCCGCCACGGCGATACCGCCAGCACCCGTGCGCCACAGCGCGCCGCGGCCCGCCGCAGCGGCGCGTGCTCGCCCTGCGGGCGCAGCGAGATCAAGGTCCAGGTCGGGGCGGCGGTTGCATGCGCGCTCATGCCAGGCATTATGCGAGCCCCCACCGGCAGCACAATCGCATCATGGCAGCGGATCTTTCCTTCGAGGCGTTCCTGCAGCAGTTGCAACGGCAGTTCCAGGCCATGCCGCCGGTGGCGGCGCTGCAGGTCGCCGTGCACGAGTATGCCGAGCAGCGCCTGCAGCTGGTCGCACCACTGGCGGCCAACCTCAACGACAAGGGCAACGCCTTCGGCGGCAGCCTGGGCTCGGTGATGACCCTGGCCGGCTGGGGGCTGGTCAACTGCGAGCTGCACCGCGCCGGCCTGCAGGCCGACGTCTACGTCGCCGACAGCCAGGTGCGCTACCTGTCGCCGCTCTACGCCGATCTGCATGCCCAGGCCAATGCCGATGCGGAGGCCGACTGGGCCGTGTTCGTGAATACCTTCCGCCAGCGCGGCCGCGCCCGCATCGGCATCCAGGCCCAGGTCGGCGCGCCCGGCGCGGCCGCGGCGGCGACCCTGAGCGGTCGCTTCGTGGCCCTCGCCAAGGGGTAGGATGCGCGGATCGCGCGCCCCGCGCGCCGCCACCTGGACGCCGCCATGCCCTCGATGTTCCGCGCGCTCGCGCTGCTGTTGCTGCTGGGCTGGACCGGCGCGGCCGTGGCCGGCAGCCGCGCGCAACAGCGCAAGCTCGACGATCTGCAGACCGCCTACGCCGCGGCGGTGCGCTGGAGCGAGTTCGAGACCGCCTGGCAGGTGGTCGACCCGGCCTACCGCCAGGCGCATCCGCTGACCGACCTGCAACTGGAGCGCTACCGGCAGATCCAGGTCTCCTCCTACAAGGTCGGCGGCGGCGCGGTCGGCGACGGCGAGGCGCTGCGCGAGATCGAACTGGGCGTGATCAACCGCAATACCCAGGCCGAGCGCATCGTCCGCTACCGCGAGCGTTGGCGCTGGGACCCCGAGGCCAAGACCTGGTGGCTGCAGGACGGCCTGCCGGACCTGTGGAACGGCCAGTAGCGCGGTCGCCGAGCTGTGCGACAATCGGCGCCCGCTTCCAGCCCCCGAGTCCCGTGAACTTCGAAGAACTGCTGGCCTTCGCCGGCCGCAACCCGATGCTGGCCCTGGCCCTGGTGGGCCTGACCATCGCCCTGATCGTCACCGAAGTGGCGCGCCTGTTCCGTGGCTACAAGAGCCTGCGGCCGGCGGAGCTGACCCGCCTGATCAACGCCGGCAATGCGGTGGTGGTCGACCTGTCGGCCTCGGCCGATTTCGAGAAGGGCCACATCGCCGGCAGCCGCAACGCCACCGCCAGCCAGTTCGGCCCCGAGCACAAGCTGGTGGCCAACGCCAAGGCGCAGCCGGTGGTGCTGGTCTGCCGCACCGGCACCACCGCCGACGGCGCCGCCAAGCAGTTGAAGAAGGCCGGCTTCGAGCAGGTCTACGTGCTGGAGGGCGGCATCGCCGCCTGGCAGCAGGCCGAGCTGCCGCTGGTCAAGGGCCGCTGAGACACCGCGTCCGGCCCGACCTCGAGGGGCGCGGCCGGCGTGTGATAATCCCGTTTCTTTCTGTTACCGAATCCACCGGAGTCAAGCAATGTCCGACCTCACCAACAACGGCGCCGCGGCGCCGGCCGACGCCGCGGCCGGTCCCGCTTTCACCATCGAGAAGATCTACGTCAAGGACGTGTCCTTCGAGTCCCCCAACGCGCCGTCGGTGTTCAACGACAACGCGCAGCCGGAACTGCAGCTCAACCTCAACCAGCGCGTGCAGCAGCTGAACGAGCAGGCCTTCGAAGTCGTGCTGGCCGTGACCCTGACCTGCACCGCCGGCGGCAAGACCGCCTACGTGGCCGAAGTGCAGCAGGCCGGCGTGTTCGGCCTGGTCGGCCTGGACCCGCAGGCGGTGGACGTGCTGCTCGGCACCCAGTGCCCGAGCATCCTGTTCCCGTACGTGCGCTCGCTGGTCAGCGACCTGATCCAGGCCGGCGGCTTCCCGCCGTTCTTCCTGCAGCCGATCAACTTCGAGGCCCTGTACGCCGAGACCCTGCGCCAGCGCGCGCAGCAGGGCGAGGGCCAGTCGCTGGCCGATTCGGAGCCGGCCGGCAACGCCTGAGCGCGTTCGCCGTTGCGCATGCGCGATAACGCCAAGAAGAAGATCGCCGTCCTCGGCGCCGGCTCCTGGGGCACGGCGCTGGCGTCGCTGACCGCACGGCACGGGTATCCGACCGTGCTGTGGGGCCGCGATGCCGTGGTCGCCGAGGCCATCGGGCAGCGCCACGAAAACCCGCGCTACCTGCCGGGGATCGCGTTGCCGGAGGGCCTGCAGGCCACCACCGACCTGGCGGCGGCCATCGATGGCGCCGACTGGATCCTGGTGGTGGTGCCGTCGCATGCGTTCACCGAAA
Source organism: Xanthomonas sp. LMG 12459 (assembly GCF_009192905.1). NCBI lineage: Bacteria > Pseudomonadati > Pseudomonadota > Gammaproteobacteria > Lysobacterales > Lysobacteraceae > Xanthomonas > Xanthomonas sp. LMG 12459. The sequence goes on along the minus strand of NZ_NSGT01000087.1, from coordinate 20,513 downwards.
CCCTGCGCCAGCTCGCGCCGCTGCGCCCGGCGCAGGCCGGCGTGGCCTGGGCGACCAAGGGTTTCGAGCCCGGGTCGGGGCGTTTCCTGCATGAAGTGGCGCAGGAGATCCTCGGCGAGGAGGTCCCGCTGGCGGTGGTCACCGGCCCGTCCTTCGCCAAGGAAGTGGCCCTGGACCTGCCGACCGCGGTGACCGTGCACGGCGATGCCGCGTTCGCGCAGCAGGTCGCCGATGCGATGCACGGCCCGACCTTCCGCGCCTATACCGGCGACGACATGGTCGGCGCCGAGCTGGGCGGGGCGATGAAGAACGTGCTGGCGGTGGCCACCGGCGTGGCCGACGGCATGGAGTTGGGCCTCAACGCCCGCGCCGGCCTGATCACCCGCGGCCTCAACGAGATGCTGCGGCTGGCCGCGGCGATCGGCGCCAAGCCGGAAACCCTGATGGGGCTGGCCGGACTCGGCGACCTGGTGCTCACCTGTACCGGCGACCTCTCGCGCAACCGTCGGCTGGGCCTGGCGCTGGGCCGTGGGCAACCGCTGCAGGAGGCGGTGCGCGCGATCGGTCAGGTGGTCGAGTCGGTGCAGACCGCCGACGAGGTGATGCGCCAGGCCGAGCGCCACGGCATCGATCTGCCGATCTCCAATGCGGTGCGCGCGGTCCTGCATGGCGAGCTGACCCCGGCGGTCGGCCTGCAGCAGTTGCTGGCGCGCGAACAGAAGCCCGAGTACCCGACCACCTTGTTCAGTTGATCCGGCCACCGCCGGACACGAAAGCGCCCGGCCTGGCCGGGCGTTTGCGTGTCTGCACATCCGTGGGCCAGCGGCGGGCCGGGTCGGCAGGCAAAAAAAAGCCCGGTCGTGGGACCGGGCTTTCCGAACCGCGCGCGGCGGGAGAGAGAGACGACGCGCGCGGCGCTAGGCAACGCTTACCAGCTGAAGCGCGGGCCGACGAACCATTCCTTGTCGCCGTGGCGGTCCATCTTCAGGTCGGCGCTCAGGCCCCAGTTCTGGTTCAGCTTGGCCTGGGCGCCCAGACGGCCGTAGAAGGTGCCTTCCGGATTGACGCCGTCCTTCTTCAGGTAGTCCTCGTAACCACCCAGGGCATAGACTTCCAGGTACGGGTTGAACGCGGTGCGGATACCCGCTTCGGCGCTCCAGCCGTTGAACTTGGTGCCGTATTCCGGGGCGAGACGGTTGTAGGCCACGCGGGTCACCAGGTCGGTGCTGGTCGCGATCTCGTGGTTGTAGCCGGCGCCGACGCGCCACTGGTCGACGCGTGCGTCGGCAAAGTCGGTCTTCTGGCGGTTGAAGTCGCCGAACACGCTGAAGTTCGGGTGGAACGCGTAGGAACCCTTGACCGCCCAGCCGTCGGCATCGCCGCCGCTGGCGTCGGTCTTGACGTAGCCGGCTTCGGCATAGTTGTAGGAAAGGCCTTCGGCGGCCGAAGCGGCGAACGGCAGGGTGGCCAGGAGGCCGAGAGCAAGCAGAGAGGTCTTCATAATCGGGTACCTTCGTTATTGGTTTGTCGGCGCTGAGGCGTGGGGCCGTTCGCTGCCGATATGTAAATTATCCGTTAGCGACCCGAACTCGCCCTGAATCCCAAACCGACCAGTCCATAAATTAAACGCCCCGTTCAGGCGCTTGCGATGCAGTGTTGTGATGCGCGCCGTTGCATTCCAGGCAACAGGAAATTTCAGGACTGTCAGCGCAGGTGGCGACGCCCACCGCGTGCGAGCGGCACGCTACAGCGCGGCAAGCGTCTCGATCGCCGCGCGGACGCGCTGCCTGTCCATGGGCACCACCGAGCGGTGGATGGTCGCGCCTTCGATGAAGGCATCGATGGCGGCGGATGCGGCGACGGAGAACTGCGTTTCCAGGGCGGCCCGGCTCCTGGCCATCCACTGCTGCATGATCGCGGTCATCTCCGGGTGCCGGCGGGCGAACGCATACAGTTCGTAGCTCAGCAGCAGCACCCGCGGGGACGCCGTCCCCTCGGCGAAGATGATGTTCACCACCGCCTCGCAGGCCTGGTCGCGGTTCTGCGCGGTGCGGATTTCGGCGGCGAAGTCGGCGGACACCTCCTGGGAAAATCGGGTGAACGCGGCGACCAGCAGGTCGTGCATCGAGCCGAAATAGTAGGTGGTGGCGCTGAGCGGAACGCCGGCTTCCTCGGCGACCTTGCGGAAGGTGGTGCCCGTGACGCCGTGGTCCAGGATCACCCGCAGCGCGGCCTGCTCGATCGCTTCCTTCCGGTGCGGATCCTGGCGCCAGGTCCTGCCGCTCATGCCTGTCCAACGCTGTCTCGACGAAGGCCGATGATCGCAGGTCGCGGTTGACCCCTCAATTGGTACAGATGTACAAATTCGCCGATGAGGTCGACGAAGGCCATCGCCGCGATGGCGCCTCCGAAACAGCGACGTGAGGAGCAGTGCGATGGCGAATTGCGGGGAGCAGGACGTGGATACCGGTCGTCGGGCGACCCTGGGTGGGCTCGCCGCCGGCAGCGTCGTGCTGGCGAGCGGCGCGCGCGCGGGGGCAGCTTCCGGCTGGGAGGCGGGCACCTGGCTCAACGCGCCCAAGGTCCATCGGATCCTGCCGGGCGGCGTACTCGAGGTCGTCACCGACAAGGGCGGCGATTTCTGGCGCGAAACCCATTACGGGTTCACCCGCGACAGCGGGCATTTCCTCGGCATCGCCGCACCCGCGCGCTTCACCTGCCAATTGCGCGTGCGCGGCAAGTTCGAGCAGCTCTACGATCAGGCCGGCCTCATGGTGCGGGTCGACGAGCGCCGCTGGGTCAAGGCCGGGATCGAACTGAGCGACGGCCGGCCGATGCTCAGCAGCGTGTTGACCGACGGCCGTTCGGACTGGGCCACCGGCTCGTACGAAGCGGACGCGTCGGATTTCTGGATGCGCGCCACCGTGGACAAGGGCGTGCTGCGCCTGCAGGTCTCGCGCGACGGGAGATCCTGGCCGCTGGTGCGGTTGTGCCCATTCCCGGTCGCCTCCTCCTATCTCGTCGGCCCGATGACGTGCACACCGGAACGGGAAGGATTGATGGTCCGCTTCTCCGACTGGAGCCTGGGGCCGGTGCTGGGCAAGGACCTGCACGATCTGTCCTGACGCTTGCAGTGCCGCGGCGCGTGCTGCGCCAGCGATGCAGCGATAGAACATTGGATGGCGCGTTGCCAGGCGACGCGCGCCGTACACTCAGTCGGCGCCGGGAAAGCCCAGTTGCCGCCACGCCTCGAACACCACCACCGCGACCGCGTTGGACAGGTTGAGGCTGCGGTTGTGCGGCTGCATCGGCAGGCGCAGGCGCTGCGCGTCGGGCACTTGCTCCAGCACCGTGTCCGGCAGGCCGCGGGTTTCCGGGCCGAACAGGAAGGCGTCGCCGTCGGCGAAGGCGGGCGTGTCGTAGCGGGTGCTGCTGCGGGTGCTGAGGGCGAACAGGCGGCGCGGGGCGATGGCCTGCAGGGCCGCATCCAGCGATGCATGGACCTGCAATCTTGCGTACTCGTGGTAATCCAGGCCGGCGCGCTTGAGCTGACGGTCGCCGAGGTCGAAGCCCAGCGGCTCGATCAGGTGCAGTTGCGCGCCGGTGTTGGCGCAGAGACGGATGACGTTGCCCGTGTTGGGCGGAATTTCGGGCTGGTACAGCAGAACATGCAGCGTTGGGGTGGCGATCATCGGCGCAGTGTACGCGCCGGCGCGGAGGCCTTGGTGCCGATTCAGCGCACCAGGCCGACCGCCAGGTCCTGGCCCAGCTTCTGCAGGCTCGGCTGCAACTGCAGCATCGCGGTGTCCAGCGTCTCGCCGACCACGTCGCCGATCGCCAGCATGCTGCCCATGTCCGCATCCGGACGCACCTGCACGGTGGCCAGGGTCACCACGTGCTGGCTGGCGGCCTGCTCCTGGTTGCGCTGGGCGATCTGCTCGGCGGAGGGCCGCACCTGCACCGCCGCCAGGGTGGCGATGCGGCTGGACAGTTCGGCGTCGCGCTGGGCGATCTGCTCGGCAGAGGGGCGCACCTGCACCGCCGCCAGGGTGGCGATGCCGCTGGTCTGCTCGACGTTGCGCTGGGCGATCTGGTCGGCCGACGGGCGCACCTGCACGGTCTCCAGGGTGGTGATCTGCGTGGCGGCGAAGGACGGCGCGGCGAGCAGGGCGGCGATGGCGGCGGTCAGGAGCAGGGCGGTGGTCTTCATGGCGGGCCTCGTTGGTGTTGTTGATAAGTGGTGTGGTAGTAATGTAGTACACCTAATCAGGGGTTGCAAGAACTTTTTTGCGCCGGGTTGTTCTATTAAGCTTTCATTCACTTAATGCCGGGGGCTCTTGCGCTTGAGGATGTGTAAGCAGACCGCGTGCCAATTCCAAACTTCTGTTTTTGAAAGAGAATTTTCCTGGGTGATGTGTCCGCGGGCGGACACCCGGGCGCTCGCGTACGCCGGACGCGGACAGCGCGGCGCCGTCGGAGGCGGCAGCCGACCCGCTGATGGGTCGGAGGTGACGCCGTTGCAGAAGGGCGTCAGCGACAACGGCGGACTGCGCGCCGTGCGGTACGCCCGGTACGATCGGCGTTCACCGGCTGTTTCACTCGCCCCAAGGAAGAAGGAATCCGCATGACCGTCTCGACCCGCCCGCGTGGCGCCCTGTTGGCCGTTGCCCTGTCCGTCGCGCTCGGCGCATTGAGCTACGCGCCGCCTTCGACGGCGGCCAGGCCTGCTGCCGCCGCGTCGGTGGATATCGCCTACGAGCAATTCACCCTGCCCAATGGGTTGCGGGTGGTGGTGCACACCGATCGCAAGGCGCCGATCGTGGCGGTCAACCTCTGGTACCACGTCGGCGCCAAGGACGAGCCGGCCGGGCGCACCGGGTTCGCGCATCTGTTCGAGCACCTGATGTTCCAGGGCAGCGAGAACCACCACGGCGAGTTCTTCGAGCCGTTCAAGCAGGTCGGCGTCACCGACCAGAACGGCACCACCAACAGCGACCGCACCAATTACTTCGAGAACGTGCCGACCACCGCGCTGGACATGGCGCTGTGGATGGAGTCGGACCGCATGGGCCACCTGCTCGGCGCCATCGATCAGGCGGCGCTGGACGAGCAGCGCGGGGTGGTGCAGAACGAGAAGCGCCAGGGCGAAAACCAGCCTTACGGGCAGGCCTGGAGCCGGCTGAGTCGCGCGCTGTACCCGGCCGGCCACCCGTACCACCACACCGTCATCGGCTCGATGAACGACCTCAACGCGGCCTCGCTGGCCGACGTGAAGCAGTGGTTCCGCACCTGGTACGGCCCCAACAACGCGGTGCTGGTGCTGGCCGGCGACATCGACGTAGCCACGGCCAAGGAGAAGGTGACGCGCTACTTCGGCGACATCCCGGCCGGCCCGAGCATGGCCCAGCCCAAGGTCGACGTGGCCCAGCGCAGCCAGTCCACCCGCGAGACCATGACCGACAAGGTGCCGCAGACGCGGATCTATCGCGTCTGGAACGTGGCGCAGACCGGCACGGAGGACGTCGACCGCCTGCAACTGCTGGCGCAGGTGCTGGGTGGCGCCACCTCCTCGCGACTGGACCGGCGCCTGGTCCACCAGGACAAGCTGGTGGATATGGTCAGCGCCTCGGTCTGGCCGTCGCAGCTCGGCTCCGGCTTCGGCATCATCGCCATGGTCAAGCAGGGCGTGGACCCGGCCAGGGTCGAGGCGGCGATCGACGAGGAACTGCGCCGGCTGCTGGACAAGGGGCCGGACAAGGCCGAACTGGCGCGCGCCAAGACCGCCTTCCGCGCCGGCTTCATCCGTGGCGTCGAGCGCATCGGCGGCTTCGGCGGCAAGGCTGACGTGCTGGCCGAGTGCGCGGTGTACACCGGCGACCCGGGCTGCTTCCGTACCTCGCTGGCGACCATCGCCGAGACCCGCCCGCGCGATCTCACCGCCGTCGGCCGCAAGTGGCTGGGCAAGGGCGACTACACCCTGCTGGTGCAGCCGGGCGAACGCGTGGCGCAGGCCGAGGAGCCGACGGTGCAACCGGCGCCGCTGAATCCGCCGCCGGTCGATCCCAAGTACCGCACCCTGCCCAGCGTGGTCGACCGCAGCGCCGGCCCGCCCAAGACCACCCAGTTTCCGAAACTGACGTTCCCGACGCTGCAGCGCGCGACGCTGAAGAACGGCACCACGGTGATCCTGGCCGAACGCCACGAGGTACCGGTGGTGCAGTTCAGCTACGAGTTCCAGGGCGGCTACAGCGCCGACCAGGGGCGCAAGCCGGGGACGGCCAACTTCACCATGGGCATGCTCGACGATGGCGCCGGCGAGCGCGATGCGCTGGCGTTCGCCGATGCGGCCGAGGCATTGGGGGCGTCGCTGGCGGCCGGCGCTGCGCTGGACGGCAGCAATGCCTACCTGTCAGCGCTGAAGGAGAACCTGGCGCCGTCGCTGGCGCTGTACGCGGACATGCTGCGGCGGCCGCGCTTCGCGCCGAACGAGATCGAACGGGTCCGCGCCAGCTGGATCGCCAGCATCCGCCAGGAGAAGGCCCAGCCCAACGGCGTGGCGATGCGGGTGCTGCCGCCGCTGCTGTACGGCGTCGGCCATCCCTACGCGATGCCGTTCAGCGGCATCGGCACCGAGGCGGCGATCGCGGCCCTGCAGCGCGAGGATCTGGTCGACTTCCACCGCGACTGGGTGCGCCCGGAGCACGCCACCCTGATCGTGGTCGGCGACACCACCCTGGCCGAGATCGTGCCGCTGCTGGACGCGCAGTTCGGCGACTGGAAGGGCGAAGGGACGGCGCCCTCGGTGCCGGTCCCGGCCCGCGTGGCGCGGCCGGCCAAGCCACGCGTGTACCTGATCGACCAGCCCGGCGCGGTGCAGGCCAACCTGTTCGCCTCCGAACTGGTGCCGCCGACCACCGATCCGGCGGCGGTCCGCTTCGACATCGCCAATGGCGTGATCGGCGGCGACTTCACCTCGCGCCTGAACATGAACCTGCGCGAGAACAAGCATTGGTCCTACGGCGCGCGCAGCGGCGCGGCCAGCGCCCTCGGCCAGCGGCCGTGGACCGCCTCGGCCCCGGTGCAGATCGACAAGACCGCCCCGGCGCTGCAGGAGATGTACAAGGAGATCAGCGCCTTCGCGAGCGGCAAGGCACCGCCGACGGCGGAGGAGGTGACGCGCATCCGCAACATCCAGACCCTGAGCCTGCCGGGCGCCTACGAGACCGCCAGCGCGGTGATGGGCGCGATCGGCGGCATCGTCCGCTATGGCCGCCCCGACGACTACGTGTTCAAGCGCAAGGCCGAGATCGAGGCGATGACCCCGGCGCAGGTGCGCGAGGCGGCGTCGATGCTCGACCCGAACACCTTGACCTGGGTGGTGGTGGGCGACCTCAAGCAGATCGAGGCGCCGGTGCGCGCGCTGAAGCTGGGCGAGGTCACCGTGATCGATGCCGACGGGGTGCCGCAGGGCGCAGCGGCGGTCCCGGCGCCGCGCTGAGTGCGGCAGGTGCGCGTCGGCGATGGCCGGCGCGCGCTGCCTGCCGGCGCCGGCAGGCCGACGGTGTCATGGCCGATTCAGCGTTTTGCGGCACAATCCGGATTCACCTGCCAACGGGCCCGTCCATGCGTCTACCGATCGCCTTCGTCCTGCTCGCCACGCTCGCCGGCTGCACCTGGGTGCCGATGGCGCCGGAAGGCAAAGGGGTACGGGTCCTGCCGCCCGGTCAGGCCGCCAGCGGCTGCGAGAAGCGCGGCGAGGTGGTGGTGTCGGTGAAGAGCAGCGTCGGCTTCTACCAGCGCAACCCGCTGCGGGTGCGCGAGGAGCTGGAGACCCTGGCCCGCAACGAGGCGCCCGGCGTGGGCGCCAACACCGTGCAGGCGATGGGCGACCCGGTCGATGGCGACCAGCGTTTCACCGCCTACCAGTGCGGCGGCCGCTGAACCGCTCAGACCATACGCTTTCCGGGGATTTGTTAAAGATGCGGTAAAACGGTGTAACCGCTAGAATTGGCGCCCCCTCGCCTGACCCTGGCGCACACCTCGATGCTCTTCACCAACGTCTCGATCGCGGGACTGGCGCATATCGACGCGCCGCACACGCTGACCTCCAAGCAGATCAACGCGCGCCTGCAGCCTACCCTGGACCGGCTGCGGATCCGTGCCGACGTGCTCGGCGACATCGCCGGCGTCCACGCGCGGCGCATGTGGGACCAGGACCTGCAGGCGTCCGACGTGGCGACGCTGGCGGCACGCAAGGCGATGGGCGATGCGGGCATCGAGGCGGGGCAGGTCGGGCTGCTGGTCAACACGTCGGTGAGTCGCGATTACCTGGAGCCGTCCACCGCCAGCATCGTCGCCGGCAATCTGGGCGTGAGCGAGCAGTGCATGACCTTCGACGTCGCCAATGCCTGCCTGGCCTTCATCAACGGCATGGACATCGCGGCGCGCATGATCGAGCGTGGCGATATCGACTATGCGATGGTGGTCGATGGCGAGACCGCCAACCTGGTGTACGAGAAGACCCTGGAGCGGATGGCCTCGCAGGACCTGACCGCCGACGCCTTCCGCGACGAAATGGCGACCCTGACCCTGGGTTGCGGTGCGGTGGCGATGGTGATGGCGCGTACCGACCTGGCACCGGATGCGCCGCGCTACCGCGGTGGCGTGACCCGCTCGGCCACGCAGTGGAACACCCTGTGCCGGGGCAACATGGACCGCATGGTCACCGACACCCGCATGCTGCTGATCGAAGGCCTCAAGCTGGGCCAGAAGACCTTCGCCGCCGCGCGGCAGGCGCTGGGGTGGGCGGTGGACGAACTGGACCAGTTCGTCATCCACCAGGTCAGCCTCCCGCACACCAAGGCCTTCATGAAGAGCTTCGGGATCGACCAGAAGAAGGTCATGACCATCTTCGGCGAATACGGCAACATCGGCCCGGCCAGCGTGCCGATCGTGTTGAGCAAGCTGCGCGAGCTGGGTCGCCTGAAGAAGGGCGACCGGATCGCGTTGATGGGCATCGGCTCGGGCTTGAACTGCTCGATGGCCGAGGTGGTTTGGTAAGCGAGGCATGCACTGCGGTGCACCCTGTTGCAAACATGCATAATTTCCTTCTGAAATTATGCATGTTCATGCAGAAATGCATCTAAACTCCGCTTTTCTTTGCATGTGGCGGCCTCGATGCCCCTCTCTGCCTTACAGCAGCTGGATCCGGCCCGCTTCGACACCACGGCGATCCTGAAGCGACTCACGATCGCCAGCCGCAGTCTGGCGGAACTGAAAGGTGTCGCCGCCAGCATCCCGAATCAGAACATCCTGATCAATACGCTGACCCTGCAGGAAGCCCGGGACAGTTCGGCGATCGAAAACATCGTCACCACCCACGATGACCTGTATCGCGAAGACGATCCGGCCGATGCGACCGGCACCGCGATCAAGGAAGTGCTGCGTTATCGGCAGGCGCTGCGTGCGGGATTCGAGCAGGTGCGGACATCGGGGTTGCTGACCCTCAACACGGTCGTCGACATCCAAGAGCAGCTCGAATGCAATCGTGCAGGTTTCCGCAAACTGCCTGGGACGGCATTGCGTGACGGGCTGGGGCGCGTGGTCTACGAACCGCCGCAAGGCGCTGACGATGTCGTCCGCCTCATGGGCGAACTGGAGCGCTTCATTCACGATGCACCGCCATTCATGGCAGATCCGCTGGTGAAGATGGCGCTGATCCATCACCAGTTCGAAAGTATCCATCCGTTCTACGACGGCAATGGCCGTACCGGGCGCATCCTCAACGTGCTGTACCTGGTCAAGGAGCGCCTGCTCGATATTCCAGTGCTGTACCTCAGCCGGCACATCGTCCGGACCAAGCCCGAGTATTACCGGCTGTTGCAGGCGGTGCGCGAAGACGATGCCTGGGAAGACTGGGTGCTGTACATGCTCGATGCCGTCGCCATCACCGCGGCCGAAACTGTCGCCACCATCGTCGCGATCAAGGCGTTGTTGCAGGAGACCAAACAGCGCGTGCGCGAGACCTACCGTTTCTACAGTCAGGACCTGATCAACAACCTGTTCAACCATCCGTACACGCGGGTGGAGTTCGTGCAACGCGATCTGAGCGTCTCGCGTCTGACCGCCACCAAGTATCTCGATCTCCTTGCGCAGGACGGAGTACTGGAGAAGCGCCGGGTCGGCCGCAACAACTACTATGTGAATCTCCCTCTGTTCGAGTTGCTCGGGCGCGGCGCCGAGACAACGGCCTCCGCCTGAAACGTCACGGCGCTTTCGCCATCGGTGCAGCGTCGCGAGCGATGCAACATTCCACTGTCTCCATCCGAGAAGCGCCCCGCATGAACTACCCCGGCTATCCCTTCACCCCGCAGCGCTTCCAGGTCCGCCCGGGGCTGCACATGTCCTATCTCGACGAAGGCCCACGCGACGGCGAGGTGGTGGTGATGCTGCATGGCAATCCGTCGTGGAGCTATCTGTGGCGCACGCTGGTGAGCGGGCTGTCGGACCGCTACCGCTGCATCGTGCCCGACCACATCGGCATGGGCCTGTCGGACAAGCCGGACGATGCGCCGGGCGCGCGGCCGGGCTACGACTACACCCTGCAGTCGCGCGTGGACGACCTGGATGCGTTGCTGCGGCATCTGCGCATCGACGGGCCGGTAACGCTGGCGGTGCACGACTGGGGCGGCATGATCGGTTTCGGCTGGGCGCTGTCGCACCATGCGCAGGTGCGGCGCTTGGTCATCACCAATACCGCGGCGTTCCCGCTGCCGGCGGCCAAGCCGATGCCGTGGCAGATCGCGATGGGCCGGCACTGGCGCCCGGGCGAGTGGTTCATCCGCACGTTCAATGCGTTCTCTTCGGGCGCGTCGTGGCTGGGCGTGTCGCGACGCATGCCCGCCGCTGTGCGTCGCGCCTACGTGGCGCCGTACGACAATTGGGCCAACCGCATTTCCACGATCCGCTTCATGCAGGACATTCCGCTGTCGCCGGCCGACAAGGCCTGGTCGCTGCTGGCGCGGGCCGAGCAGGCATTGCCGTCGTTCGCCGACCGCCCCGCCTTCATCGGCTGGGGCCTGCGCGACATCTGCTTCGACCATCATTTCCTGGAAGGCTTCCGCCGCGCGTTGCCGCAGGCCGAGGTGATGGCCTTCGAGGATGCCAACCACTACGTGCTGGAAGACAAGCACGAAGTGCTGGTGCCGGCGATCCGCCGGTTTCTGGACGCACATCCGCTGTCCTGAGCACGCACGCCGGCCAGATCCGGCGTCTTCCTGCGGCGCGCATTATCGGCGCGCCGCACATGAAGGAAGGGGATTGCCGCCGGTTGCGCCATGATGCCGCCGCCGGCGTTGCGCCGTGGATCGTCTACACGGGCGCGCGCAAACTGCTACCGATTGCCGTGATGCAACATTGTTGGCTGGGTACAGTCGCCGCCGACGTGCGCGTCGCGCGGAAGCGGACGCTGCACGCAATCGGACAGGAGACAGAGAGTGAAAGCGATGGCGATGGCGATGCTGTTGACGGCGATGAGCGTGCCTGGTGCGCATGCGGAAGACCTGACCACGTCCGCGGACGGCAAGACGCTGACGGTCGGATTCGGCCAGCCCACCTGGAAGCAGGTGCTGCACTACCGCAAGCTGTACGACAAGAAGCCGTTCCCCGATGCGGAGATCTACTACTACAGCAACGGCATGTACAAGATCATCTCGCAGGGCGAGAACCACTACGGCGTGTACGTGCTGCAGGGCAGCTTCGACGACCAGACCTACACGATCCGCTTCATCTCGCTGCCGTCCGAGGACTGGGGCAACAAGACCGCCTTCCACCAGCTGACTTTCATCCGTGGCGAGGACAGGAACGTCTTCATCCAGAACGCGATCGTCGACACCGGCGAGGCCATCGCCCAGCAGAACGGCACCTACACCCTGGAAAAGAACACCGTGACCAATCCGGTGCCGACGGCGTGGAAGCACCGCTGAGCCGATGCGGTGCGCGTTCGCCGTGCTTCGGATGCCGCCAGGATGGGTGTTTGCACGGGTTCGCGTAGGAGCGGCTACAGCCGCGACCGGGCGTTGCCGGGAACGCGGGGCGCGGCTGATCCCACGGCGGCAAGGGCCGCTGCTACGGCCTCCCTGCCATGCTGGCGGCGCCGCCGCTCAGGCGTCCGGTAGATTGCGTTCGACCACGCCGTCCCAGTCGGCCAGGGTCAGCAGCGGCAGGCCGTGCGCCAGCCGCGACTTGTCGCACTGCGCGCTGCGTTCGCCGAACTCCAGCGAGGCCGGCACCGCGGCGCACACCGACGGCCGCCGCTCGTGGATGCTGCAGCGACTGTAGCGGCCGATGTCCGCGTCCAGGGCGATGCAGCGCGGCTGCGCCTGCGAGGTGCCGCGCATCACCCGCTCATGGGTGCGCAGCGGTTCGGTCAGCTCGAACGGGACCCTGCCGCCCAGCGCGGGATCGGCTTCGCTCCAGTGGAAACTGACGCGGAAGTAGGCGCAGCAGGCGCCGCAGGTGAGACAGGGATGGGACATGGCGGCCGGGCCTTGCGCGGCGAACAGCGTGGGGGGCGCGGCATTCTGACCGAACCGGGGCGCGCTGCAAGCACGCCGGCATTCAGCCGCGGCGGCCGCGGCCGGGGTGTCGGCTGCGGCCGGGCGCATCAGCGATAATCGGCGCATGACCACGACCTGCAACATCGCGGCGACGCTGCCGCGGCTGGCGCGCGAGCGCCCGGACCAGATCGCCATGCGCTGCCCCGGCCGGCCCGGCCCCGGCGGCATGGCGGCCTACGACGTGACCCTGAGCTATGCGCAGCTGGACGCGCGCAGCGATGCCATCGCCGCCGGCCTGGGCGCCTACGGCATCGGCCGCGGCACCCGCACGGTGGTGATGGTGCGGCCGTCGCCGGAGTTCTTCCTGCTCATGTTCGCGCTGTTCAAGGCCGGCGCGGTGCCGGTGCTGGTCGATCCGGGCATCGACCGGCGCGCGCTCAAGCAATGCCTGGACGAGGCACAGCCGGACGCCTTCATCGGCATTCCGCTGGCGCAACTGGCGCGGCGCCTGCTCGGCTGGGCGCGCTCGGCGAAACGGATCGTCACCGTCGGCCGGCGCTGGGCCTGGGGCGGCACCACGCTGGCGCAGATCGAGCGCGCCGGCCAGGGCGCCGGCAGCCAGCTCGCAGACACGGCCGCGGACGACGTCGCCGCGATCCTGTTCACCAGCGGCTCCACCGGCGTGCCAAAGGGCGTGGTCTACCGGCACCGGCATTTCGTCGGCCAGATCGAGCTGATGCGCAATGCCTTCGACATGCAGCCCGGCGGGATCGACCTGCCGACTTTCCCGCCGTTCGCGCTGTTCGACCCGGCGCTGGGGCTGACCTCGGTGATCCCGGACATGGACCCGACGCGTCCGGCCAAGGTCGACCCGCGCAAGCTGCACGATGCGATGCAGCGCTTCGGCGTGACCCAGCTGTTCGGCTCGCCGGCCCTGATGCGGGTGCTGGCCGACTACGGCAAGCCGTTGACCAACGTGCGCTGCGCCACCTCGGCCGGCGCGCCGGTGCCGCCGGACGTGGTGGCGCGGATCCGTAGCCTGCTGCCGGAGGACGGCCAGTTCTGGACGCCCTACGGCGCCACCGAGTGCCTGCCGGTGGCGGTGATCGAGGGCCGCGAGTTGCAGGACACGCGTGCTGCGACCGAGCGCGGTGCCGGCACCTGCGTCGGCACGGTGGTGCCGCCCAACCAGGTGCGCATCATCGCCATCGACGACGCCGCGATTCCCGAGTGGAGCGGCGTGCACGAAGTCCCCACCGGCACGGTCGGCGAGATCACCGTGGCCGGGCCGACCGCCACCGACACCTATTTCAACCGCGATGCGGCCACGCGCCTGGCCAAGATCCGCGAACGCCTGGACGACGGCAGCGAGCGCGTCGTGCACCGCATGGGCGACGTCGGCTATTTCGACGCGCAGGGCCGGCTGTGGTTCTGCGGGCGCAAGACCCAGCGCGTGGAAACCGCGCAGGGACCGCTGTACACCGAACAGGTGGAGCCGATCTTCAACGCGCTGCCGGGCATCGGCCGCACCGCCCTGGTCGGCATCGGCGAGCCGGGGCAGCAGCGCCCGGTGCTGTGCTACGAGCTGGAAGTGGGCGCCATGCTCTCGAGCGGTCCTGAACTGCAGACGCTGCAGCAGCGACTGCGCGATACCGCTGCCGCGCATGCGCACACGGCCGGCATCGTCGACTTCCTGAGCCACCCGGGCTTTCCGGTGGACATCCGCCACAACGCCAAGATCGGCCGCGAGAAGCTGGCGCTGTGGGCCGCGGAACAGCGCAAATGAGCGCGCGCAGCATGTGCACCGGCGCGCCTGCGCAGCAGGACACCGTTGGCGCGGCGCATGGCCGGCCCCAGAATGGCCGCCCTGATCATGGAGTGTGGCGATGAAGATCGTGGTGACCGGTGGCGGTGGATTCCTGGGCCAGGCGCTGTGCCGCGGGTTGGTGGCGCGCGGGCACCAGGTGGTCAGCTACAACCGCGGGCACTACCCGGAACTGCAGGCCTTGGGCGTGGCCCAGGTGCGGGGCGATCTGGTCGACGCGCAGGCGCTGCAGCATGCGCTGGCCGGCGCCGATGCGGTGTTCCACAACGCCGCCAAGGCCGGTGCCTGGGGCAGCTACGACAGCTATTACCAGCCCAACGTGGTCGGCACCGAGAACGTGCTGGCGGCCTGCCGCCTGCACGGCGTGTCGCGTTTGGTCTACACCTCCACACCGAGCGTGACCCACCGCGCCACCCATCCAGTCGAAGGCCTGGGCGCGGACCAGGTGCCCTACGGCGAGGATTTCCAGGCGCCGTACGCGGCGACCAAGGCGATCGCCGAACGCATGGTGCTCGCCGCCAACGACGCGCAGCTGGCGGTGGTGGCGCTGCGCCCGCGGCTGATCTGGGGGCCGGGCGACAACCAGATCCTGCCCAAGCTGGTCGCGCGGGCGCAGGCCGGGCGCGTGCGTCTGGTCGGCAGCGGCGACAACAAGGTCGATTCCACCTACATCGACAACGCCGCACAGGCGCACTTCGACGCCTTCGAGCACCTGGCGGTGGGCGCGCCCTGCGCCGGCAAGGCCTACTTCATTTCCAACGGCGAGCCGCTGCCGATGCGCGTGCTGCTCAACAAGCTGCTCGCCGCGGTCGGCGCGCCGACGGTGACCAGGACGCTCTCGTTTAAGGCCGCCTACCGCATCGGTGCCGCCTGCGAAACCCTGTGGCCGCTGCTGCGCCTGCGCGGCGAGCCGCCGCTGACGCGGTTCCTGGCCGAGCAGCTGTGCACCCCGCACTGGTACAGCATGGAGCCGGCGCGGCGCGACTTCGGCTACGTGCCGCAGGTAAGCATTGATCAGGGATTGCAGCGGCTGGCGTCGTCATGGCGCCACGACACGTCCGTCACCCGCTGACGACCGCGCGTTTCCGAAGATGATGCCGCGCCGATTCGGCACGACAACCTTCTGGACATTGCCATGCTGCATTACGCCATCATCTTCTTCGTGATCGCCATCATCGCCGCCGTGCTCGGTTTCAGCGGCATCGCCGGCGCGGCGACCAACATCGCCTGGATCCTGTTTGTGGTGTTCCTGATCCTGGCGGTGATCTCGATGTTCCGCCGCGGCAAGGTGTAGTCCGCAGCGACAATCCAACGTCGATACTTGCCCGCGGCGCCCTGCGTCGCGGGCAAGTCGCTTCTGGGGTAGACGCTGCGGTGTACCGGCTCCACCGGAGTAGCCGCGTAGCGAAGCGCGGCGGCGCGCAGGCTAGGCGCAGTTCGGACTTTCCTGAGCAAGCACCTGGGCGGCGCGCAGGCGCAGTAGCGGCGCGCGGCGCAGCGGGCGGGACATCTGTCTCGCCCCGCGCACGGCCTTGCGACGTGTCTGCCGCTAGAATGCGGGGATGTCTGGATCCCCCCTCGATGCTCTCAAGCCCCTGGCCGGCCGCGCGCTGGAAGCGGCGCTCAATCGCGCGCTGGCGCTGGACCCGGAAACCGGCGAGGCCCTGCGCGACCTCGACGGCCAGCGCGTGGCGCTGACCCTGGAGGCGCCGGCGCTGGCGCTGCAGATCCGTGTCGACGGTACGCACCTGCGGGTCGGCCCGGTGGATCCGGCGCAGGAGCCGGAGCTGGCGGTGCGCAGCACCCTCGGCGGCCTGCTCGCGCAGTTGCCGTTCCTGGCGCAGGCGCGGCGCCCCGGCGGCCCCGGCGGGCGGGTGCGGGTCTCCGGCGATGCCGAACTGGCGCGGCGCCTGCAGCAGTTGGCGACGCGCTTCGATCCGGATTGGCAGCGGCCGTTCGTGCAGGTGTTCGGCGAGGTGCTCGGCGTGCAGGTGGCCAACACCGCGCGCTCGGCCCTGCAGCAGGCCCGACGCAGTGCGCAGGACCTGGCGCAGAGCGCGGCCGAGTACGTGACCGAGGAGTCGCGCGACGTGGTCGCGCGCGCCGAGCTGGAGGCTTTCTACGACGACGTCGACGTGCTGCGCGACGACATCGAACGCCTGGCCGCGCGCGTGGCGCGGCTGCAGCCGGAGCGCGGCGCATGAAGGCGATGTTCCGCGCCAGCCGCATCGGTCGGGTGATCCTGCGCTATCGCCTGGACGACCTGCTCGACGGCACCCCGGCCGAGCGTTGGTTGCGCCTGGCCAAGCCGTTCGTGCCGCGCGCCAGCCCCGACATCGCCGCACAGTCGCGCGGCGCCCGGCTGCGCCTGGCGCTGCAGGACCTGGGGCCGATCTTCGTCAAGTTCGGGCAGATCCTCTCCACCCGCCGCGACCTGATGCCGCCGGACGTGGCCGAGGAACTGACCCTGCTGCAGGACCGGGTGCGCCCGTTCGACGGCGAGGCGGCGCGGCGCATCGTCGAGCAGGCGCTGGGCCGGCCGATCGCGGTGGCGTTCGCGACCTTCGATACCGAACCGCTGGCCTCGGCCTCGATCGCGCAGGTGCACGCGGCCACGCTGCACGACGGCCGCGAAGTGGTGGTCAAGGTGCTGCGCCCGGACATCGAGCGGCAGATCGACGCCGACATCGCCTTGCTGAAATCGGCCGCTGCGCTGGTCGAACGCACCCATCCACGCGCCGACAAGATCCGCCCGCGCGAGGTGGTGGCCGAGATCGAGACCACCCTGGCCGCGGAGCTGGACCTGCAGCGCGAGGGCGCCAACGCCAGCGTGTTGCGCCGTTTCTGGCTGCACTCGGACGACCTCTACGTGCCGGAGGTGATCTGGACCCACACCGCCGAGCGCGCACTGACCCTGGAGCGGGTGCGCGGCATCCCCTCCGACGACATCGCCTCGCTGGACGCCGCCGGCATCGACCGCCGCGCGCTGGCGGCCAAGGGCGTGCGGGTGTTCTACACCCAGGTGTTCCGCGACAACTTCTTCCATGCCGATGCGCACGCCGGCAACATCTGGGTCGACAGCGACCCGGCGCGCCGCGACAACCCGCGCTTCATCGCGCTGGACTTCGGCATCATGGGCCAGCTCTCGCAGGAAGATCAGTACTACCTGGCCGAGAACTTCATGGCCATCTTCAACAAGGATTACCGGCGCATGGCCGAGCTGCACGTGGAGGCCGGCTGGATGCCCGCCAACGTGCGCATCGACGAGCTGGAGGCGGCGGCGCGCTCGGTGTGCGAGCCGTACTTCACCCGGCCGCTGTCGCAGATCTCGCTGGCCGAGGTGCTGATCAAGCTGTTCCGCGTGGCCCAGCGCTACCAGCTGACCCTGCAGCCGCAACTGATCCTGCTGCAGAAGACCCTGCTCAACATCGAAGGCGTCGGCCGCCAGCTCGACCCGGAACTGGACATCTGGGCGGTGGCGCGGCCGGTGCTCGAACGCATCCTCATCGAGCGCTACAGCCCGCAGCGCGCGCTGCACGAACTGCGCAAGCGCCTGCCGGAGATCATGACCCACGCGCCGGACATGCCGCGGCTGATCCACGGCTGGCTGCGCCAGCAGGTCGAGGGCCGGCACGAACTGTCGATGCGCTCGCGCGACCTGTTCGAACTCAACCTGCTGGTGCGGCGCATGCAGCGGCGGGTGGTGGCGGCGATCGCCGGCGTCGGCCTGCTCACCGTGGCCACGCTGCTGTACGCGCTCGACGCGGGCGGGCCGCAGCTGGGCGGGGTGTCGCTGTGGGCCTGGATCAGCGGCGGTGCCGGCACCGCGGCCTTGCTGTCGGCGTGGTGGCGGCGCTGAGCGTGGCGGCGCTGGATCGCGCGCGGCTGCACGCGGTGCGCGCCGAACTCGGTGAGGAAGGTCCGCGTCACGATGCAGGCCAGCCCGAGCGCGCGCAGCGCCTGCTCAATATCACCCCGGAGACCGGCGAACTGCTGGCGGTGCTGGTGCGCGCCACGGGGGCGCGGCGGGTGCTGGAGATCGGCACGTCCAACGGCTATTCCACGCTGTGGCTGGCCGAGGCCGCGGCGGCACTGGGTGGCGGCGTGACCACGCTGGAATATGCCGCGCACAAGATCGCGCTGGCGCAGCGCAACTTCGCCCACGCCGACGTGGAGGGCTGCGTCGATCTGATCCACACCGATGCCGGCGCGTGGCTGGCCGCTGCGGGTTCGGCCACGTTCGACTTGGTGTTCCTGGATGCCGAGCGCACGCTGTATTGCCACTGGTGGCCGCAGCTGCGTCGCGTGTTGCGGCCGGGCGGTCTGCTGGTCGTGGACAACGCGCTGTCGCACGCGACGGAGATGGCGCCGTTCGCCGCGCTGTTGCAGGCCGATGCCGCGTTCACCTGCACCACGCTGCCCGTCGGCAACGGCGAACTGCTGGCGGTCAAGGACGCGTAGGCGCAGCGCGGCGGCGTGCCTGCCCGCGACGTGCGTCGTCGGGTCAAGCAACCGTCGGCGCGAGCTGCAGCCACGTCGTCATCGGTGCCATGGGTGCCGTTGTCGTGAGCGAGGTCATGGCTCAGTGCAGCGGGCACTGCCGCTCGGCGCCACCTGCATGCGTGTCTCGTTGCCTGCAATGCGCATTGTCGCGCCGCGGCACGGCGCGGATAATCCGGCAGTGAATACCGACGCCGATTCCCTGCAGATCCTCTATCAAGACCCACTGCTCGCCGTGGTCGACAAGCCCGCCCGGCTGATGGTCCACGACAGCAAGCTCGCCCGCGGCGAGGACGATTTCCTCGCCGACCGTCTGCGCGCACAGCTGGGTCGGCCGATCTTCCTGGTGCACCGGCTCGACCGCGCCACCAGCGGCTGCCTGCTGCTGGCCTTCGACCGCGACACCGCCAGCGCGCTGGGCAAGGCGCTGATGGGGGGCGAGGTGGACAAGGACTACCTGGCGATCTGCCGCGGCTGGCCGGCCGAAGACCGCTTCGAGGTCGACCACGACCTCGACGGCGGCCCTGGCAAGCCGCTGAAGAAACCGGCGCAGACCCGCTTCGCGCGCCTGGCCTGCGGCGAACTGCAGGTACCGTCGGGCGAGTTCGCCACCTCGCGCTATGCGCTGCTGCGCTGCAGTCCGGTGACCGGGCGCTTCCGGCAGATCCGCCGCCACCTGAAGCATCTCTCGCATCACCTGATCGGCGACACCAGCCACGGCGATGGCCGCCACAACCGCATCTTCCGCATGCAGGGCGTGCATCGCATGCTGCTGCACGCCGAACGTTTGGCGTTTCCGCATCCGGACGGCCATCGGATCACGGTGACGGCGCCGCTGGATGCGGAATTCGTGCGGGCGTTCGGGTTGTTCGGATGGGATGCGGCGCCGTGGCGGGTGGATGCGAGTAGGTAAGCAGTGGGATAGCGGATCGGTGAGTGCACATGGTCTGTACCGCTGCGTCGATCATCTCGGTGAAAGCATCGACGTTCGTTGACGCAAGTCACGTGGTCTCATCACAATGCGGCCGATCGGGGGAGAAACGCCGCCAGGCGTCGCAGCGCATGCGTGCGGGGAAAGCGCTGCAGTTTGGCGTTCGACGCGCGAAAGCGATGCCCGGTTCGCGCTGAGGTCGGAAAGCGCACACTACCGGATGTGGCAAGTGGTCAGGCTCGACTGCGCTTCTGCGTGTGTCGCGCATCGACTGAAGTGGATGTCTAACAAAGGGGGAAGACATGAAACAAACGCGCGCACCCTGGTCGGTGGGGCTACTTTTTTTGGGCGCTGCCGCGCTGGCGCAGGCGGAGCCTACGAGCGATCTGGTGAGCGTCGTTTCGCTCCGGCCCTATATCGGCGACTCGATGGTCTACATCGAGGTGGATTCGGACGCCTTATGCGGCACGCTCACGTTCACCATCGATACCTCGCAGCCCAACGGCAAGGAGGTGTACGCCGCGGCGATGACGGCGCTCACCACCGGCAAGAAGGTGCGTTTGGAGGTGCCGACGAGTATCGGTTGCAAAGGCTGGGGTAGCAAACTGCAGTCGATCTACATCTACCGGTAGCACGAGCCACGTAACAGCTTTTTTTCTGCACTGTTCCGCCCAACCAACGTAGGAGTCAACTGTCATGC
>NZ_NSGT01000086.1:0-63332 GCF_009192905.1 Xanthomonas sp. LMG 12459 | reverse complement strand
CGGCCTGCAGGCCGATGCCCTGCCCATGCAGTGGCGCTGCGGCGAAGAGCTGGTACAGGCCGCCGCCGACCCGGCGCGCGAGCGCCTGGCCCTGCAGGTGCGCGGCACCCACCTGGACATGCAGCGCACCGATGCCGGCGGCGCCACCGGCGCGCGCTACACCGACGCCCTGGGCAATACCTTCCGGCAGGCGCAGCCGGACCAGGCCACGCTGACCCTGGCCGGCCTGGGCGAGACCCTCAAATGCGTCCGCCACGACAGCGGCATGACCGGCTGAAGACCGGCGCGGGCGCGGCCGCCGCCAAAAACCCGGCACAGTTCACACCTTCAGAATGGCGCGACGGGGCCGACATCTAGAGCGTCCCCGCTCCGGCCCGCAGGCTGCCCCGCCATGCTCATCATCGTTGGCTTCATCGTCGTCATCATCAGCGTGGTCGGCGGCTACGTGCTGTCGCACGGCAAACTCGGCGCGCTGTGGCAGCCCTACGAGCTGATGATCATCGGTGGCGCGGCGCTGGGCGCATTCCTGGTCAGCACCCCGGGCAAGATCGTCAAGGCGACGCTCTCCGGCGTGCTGGGCGTGTTCAAGGGCCCGCAGTACAAGGCCGACGACTACCGCAGCACCCTCACCCTGATCTACGAACTGCTGAACAAGGCGCGCCGCGACGGCTTCATGGCGCTGGAAGACCACGTCGAGCGCCCGGCCGACAGCGCGATCTTCGGCAACTACCCGAAGGTGCTGGCCGACCACCACCTGCTCGACTTCATCACCGACTGCCTGCGCCTGATGATCGGCAGCAACATCGAGCCGCACGAACTGGAACCGCTGCTGGAGCTGGAGCTGGAGAAGCACCACCACGAGGCGATGGCGCCGGCGCATGCGCTGAGCAAGGTGTCCGACGGCCTGCCCGGTTTCGGCATCGTCGCCGCGGTGCTGGGCATCGTCATCACCATGGGCTCGATCGGCGGCCCGATCGAGGAGATCGGTCACCACGTCGGCGCGGCGCTGGTCGGCACCTTCCTCGGCATCCTGCTGGCCTACGGCTTCGTCGCGCCGCTGTCGGCGGCGATGGAAGCGCGCGCCGAGCAGGACAGCCGCATCTTCGAATCGGTGAAGACCGCGCTGCTGGCCTGCCTGCGCGGCTACAACCCGAAGATCGCCCTCGAATTCGCGCGCAAGACCCTGCCGACCGACGTGCGGCCGAGCTTCGCCGACTTCGAATCGCATCTGAAGACGATCAAGTAACGCGGTCATGGCCGAGACCAAATCCACCGTCGTCATCCGCCGGGTCAAGAAGGTCCAGGGCGGCGGCCACCACGGCGGCGCGTGGAAGGTGGCCTATGCCGACTTCGTGACCGCGATGATGGCGTTCTTCCTGGTGCTGTGGCTGGTGGCGGCCACCACCAAGGAACAGCGCGCGGCGATCGCCGAATACTTCCGCAATCCCAGCCCGCTGGCCGGCAAGAGCCCGGCGCCGAGCCCCGGCATGGCCGGCCCCGGCGGCGCCAGCACCTCGATGATCAAGCTCGGCGGCGCCGGCGAGATGCAGCGCGGCAACAACAAGGATCCGTTCGGCAGCAAGAGTCTGAAGGGCGACGACAGCAAGACCACGCAGCGCGAGAAGGAGAAGCAACGCCTGGAAACGCTGATGCAGGAGCTGAAGGAAGCCATCGACAAGAGCCAGGCGCTGGAACCGTTCAAGGACCAGCTGCTGCTGGACCTGACCCCGGACGGCCTGCGCATCCAGATCGTGGACAAGGAGAACCGGCCGATGTTCGACCTCGGCAGCGCGGTGCTCAAGCCCTATACCCGCGGCATCCTCCACGAGCTGTCCGGCTTCATCAATCAGGTGCCCAACCACATCAGCATCACCGGCCACACCGATGTCACCCAGTACAGCGGCAAGAACGGCTACAGCAACTGGGAACTGAGCGCGGACCGCGCCAACGCCGCGCGCCGCGAACTGGTCGCCGGCGGCATGGGCGAGGACAAGGTCTCGCGCGTGGTCGGGCTGTCCTCCTCGGTGCTGTTCGACAAGCAGGTGCCGAACAATCCGATCAACCGCCGCATCAGCATCGTGGTGATGACCAAGGATGCCGAGGACGCCGCCACCGCCGACGGAGATCACAGCGTCGCCCTGGGCACGGTGCAGGCCGACGCCGACACCAAGGTGCCGGACCTGAGCGCCACGGCGGGGGACGCGGCCGCCGCGCCGGCCGCCGGCAAGGGCGCGCCCGCGGCGGCGCCTGCCGCCAGCAACGGCGCTGCCCCGACGGCGCCGGCCGCGACGCCGGGCAAGGCCTCGGTGCAGATCGCCGAGCCGCGCACGACCTCGCCGGAGGCCGCGGCCGCGGCCGCGCGCGATGCCTTGCGCAGCATCAACGGCAGCGCACCGGTGGCGAGCACCGCCGCTCCCGGCGGGCCCCCGGCAGCGGCCAACACGCGCTGACCGCGGCGTCACCGCGCGCGCGGGCGACGACCGCGCCGCACCGGCCCGGCGGGACCGCACACGGCGCGGCGCTTACAATGGCCGCCACTTCGCCAACGAGACCGCCGTGTCCAAGCAATCCAAAGCCAAGCGCGACAAGCGCAAGAAGCAGCAGTCGCCGCGCCCCTTCGCCCGCCTGGGCCGCGAGCAGCCCATCGCCAACCACGCCGTGCTGCAGAACGAGAGCGGCCGCGTGCTGGCCGCGATCGGCCTGCAGGGTCGCCAGTGGTTGCTGTCGGTCGGTGGCCAGACCATGGGCAATGCCGACAATCCGGTGCCGATGCTGGCGATGCTCAAGCACCTGGCCAACCTGCAGGAGCAGGAAGGCAACACCATCACCCTGGACTACTCCACGCAGCTGCAGCAGATGATCGACGCGCTGGCGGCCGAGGCCGGCCAGACCCCGGCCGAGTACCTGGACGCGCTGGTTGCCGAGTTCGCCGCGGGCGACGGCGCGGCAGAGGATGCGGACGAGGACGAGACTGACGCGGATGCGGATGCGGACGCCGAGAAGAAGACGAGCGATGCCGACCCGGTGAAGGCCGACAGCAGCGCGGCGACCGACGCCGCGGCGGACGCCGACGGCACGCACAAGCCGGCCTGACCTGGCGCGTGGCGGTCTACATCGACGATGCGGTGCATCCCTGGCGCGGCCAGCGCTGGGGCCACCTGCTCGCCGACACGCTGGACGAACTGCACGCCATGGCGGCGCGGCTGGGCATTCCCCGCCGCGCCTTCCAGAACAAGCTCAGCGGCGCGCACTACGACGTGCCCGCCGCCCTGCGCGACGACGCGATCCGCCTGGGCGCGGTGCCGGTCTCGCGCCACAGCGACCGCGAGCTGTTGAAAGCATTGATCCGCAATGCACGTGCGCAGGCGCGCGGCGAGGCGCCGTGAACGGTGGCGCCATGTCCGCCTAGAACGGATCGCTGCCCGGGCGCAGTTCGATGTCCAGCAGCGCCGCCAGGCGCCGCATGTCCTCGTCGTCGCGGCTGAGCGCCATCCACCCGGCGTACGCATCGCCCTCGGTGTCCCAGCACCAGAGGGTATAGCCGTGTTCGCGCAGGCGGTCGTAGGCGACGTTCAGCAGCGCCGGCACGTCATGACTGTCGAGGAAGTCCTCGTCGTCCACGTCGCCGCCCCAATCGATGCGCAGGTTCCAGCGCGTCGCCAGTTCGTCGATCGCGCCGATCAGCGACTCGGTGTCCTTCCAGTCCACGTAGAAGCCGGCACTCCAGTCGATGGCATCCTTCAGCGTCCACAACCAGCCGTCGTCCTCTTCGCCCTCGTGCTCGGCGCGCGCTTCGCGGAACGCGTTGAACTGACGCAGCGCACTTTCCTCGTCGCCGGGATTGATCAGCAGCAGCAGGTTCCAGATCAGCCCTTGCTGGGTGTCCGGATCGTCGTCGAGCTCGTCGTGCAGATCGTCGGGATCGTCGTAATCGGTGCTGTTGTCGGGCATGGCGTGAGCCGGCGGATGGAAGGGAAGGTGCAAGTGTGCCGTGCCCGCCGCGGCGACGGAAGCGCACGGAACTCGGCAACGGCGCCGCAGGCGTTTATCCTTCGCAGCCCGGAAGACGGCGCTGTCCGCCGCCACGCGAAGCCACCACGATGTCCGACACGCCCCCCGACCGCCTGGCGGTCAGCCCGCAGAGCCCCTTCCACGATGCCGAGACGCTGTCGCGCGGCGTCGGCATCCGCTTCAACGGCGTGGAGCGCGACAACGTCGAGGAGTACTCGATCAGCGAAGGCTGGATCCGCGTCCAGGTCGGCAAGGCGCGCGACCGCCGCGGCAACCCGATGACCATGAAGGTCAAGGGCACGGTCGAAGCCTTCTGGCTCGACGCCAAGTAGGCGCGACCGCCGGCAGGCGCCGCGCCTGCCGGCATGCTGCGGCCCCGACGCTGCACCTCAGGGCTTGAGCCGATAGCCGCTGCGGAAGATCGCCCACACCACGCCCAGGCACAGCGCCAGGAACGCCAGGGTCATGCCCAGGCTGACCGCGATATGCACGTCGGCCTTGCCGTAGAACGCCCAGCGGAAGCCGCTGACCAGGTACACCACCGGGTTGAACAGGCTGATCTTCTGCCACAGCGGCGGCAGCATGTTGATCGAGTAGAAGCTGCCGCCGAGGAAGGTCAGCGGCGTGATCACCATCAGCGGTATCACCTGCAGCTTCTCGAAGCCGTCGGCCCACACGCCGATGATGAAGCCGAACAGGCTGAACGTCAGCGCGGTCAGCACCAGGAAGCCGAACATCCACAGCGGATGCGCGATCTCGTACGGCACGAAGGCGCGTGCGGTGAGCAGGATCAGCAGGCCCAGCAGCACCGACTTGCTGGCCGCCGCGCCGACGTAGCCGATCACCACCTCCCACCACGCCACCGGCGCCGACAGCACCTCGTAGATGGTGCCGGCCCAGCGCGGCATGTAGATGCCGAAGGAGGCGTTGGAGATGCTTTCGCTGAGCAGCGACAGCATCACCAGCCCCGGGATGATGTAGGCGCCGTAGCTGATGCCGTCGATGGCGCCCATGCGCGAACCGATCGCCGCGCCGAACACCACGAAGTACAGCGAGGTCGACAGCACCGGCGAGGCGATGGACTGGGTCAGCGTGCGGAAGGTGCGCGCCATCTCGAAGCGATAGATCGCGGCGATCGCGTGCAGGTTCATGCGCGTGCCTCCGTGGCGGCAGCCGGCCGCACCAGGTTGACGAAGATCTCCTCCAGCGAACTCTCGCTGGACTGCAGATCCTTGATCTCCACGCCCTGCGCCTCCAGTTGCCGCAGCAGCGGGCCGATGCCGGTCTGCGCGGCCTGCGCGTCGTAGGTGTAGGTCAGTGTCGTACCGTCGGCGGACAGCTCCAATGGCTGCGCCGCCAGCGCCGGCGGCAACGCGTGCAGCGGTGCCTGCAGGGTCAGCGCCAGTTGCTTCTTGCCGAGCTTGCGCATCAGCGTGCGCTTGTCCTCCACCAGCACCAGTTCGCCGCGATTGACCACGCCCACGCGGTCGGCCATGTCCTCGGCTTCCTCGATGTAGTGCGTGGTCAGGATGATGGTGGTGCCCTGCTCGCGCAGGCGCCGCACCATCTGCCACATGTCGTGGCGCAGCTCCACGTCGACTCCGGCGGTGGGTTCGTCCAGGAACAGGATGGACGGCTCGTGCGCCAGCGCCTTGGCGATCAGCACGCGCCGCTTCATGCCGCCGGACAGGGTGGAGATGCGGCTGCCGCGCTTGTCCCACAGCGACAGCTCGCGCAGCACCCGCTCCAGGTGGGCGTCGTCGCGCGGCTTGCCGAACAGGCCGCGGCTGAAGCGCACCGTCGCCCACACCGTCTCGAACGCATCGGTGGCCAGTTCCTGCGGCACCAGGCCGATCTTGCCGCGCGCGGCGCGGTAGTCGCGCACGATGTCGTGGCCATCGGCCAGCACCCGGCCGCTGCTGGGATTGACCAGCCCGCAGACGATGCTGATCAGCGTGGTCTTGCCGGCACCGTTGGGGCCGAGCAGGGCGAAGATCTCGCCGCGATGGATCTCCAGGTCGATGCCCTTCAGTGCCTGGAAACCCCCGGCGTAGGTCTTGGTAAGGTGTTGTACGGAAATGATCGGCGACACGGGAACTCCCTGGGCGCGCGGCGGCTGCGGAAACGGCCCCCAGGGTAGAAGCCGGCTCGTGATGGATAAATCCCGATCCGGCGGAAGCACTCTCCCGCGTGCGGGACAGTGCGCCAGCGAGGGATCCGCAAACGCCGGACGACGCCGTCGTCGCGCGGTGGACTAGCGCTCGCCGGTCTTGAGCCGGCTGGCAGGCGCCCGCGCTGCGCGCGGCCACGGCCACACGCGCCAGCCGAAGTTGACCCCGGCCGCCGCCAGCAGGATCAGCAACGCCCCGAGCACCTGCGTCCATGCCAGCGATTGCCCGAAGGCGATGCGATCGACCGCGATCGCCACCACCGGATAGATGAACGACAGCGCGCCGATCATTGCTGTGGGCAGTTTCTGGATGGCGCCGTACAGCAGCACGTACATCACCCCGGTGTTGACCACGCCGATCACGACCAGGTCCAGCCACTGGCCGGGACGGGCAGGCAAGGCATCGAAATGCACGAACGGCGCCAGCAACACGATGCCGATGCCCAGTTGCAGCAGCGCGAGCAGATGCGGCGGCGTGCCTTTCAGGTGCTTGGTGACGATCGACGACACCGCGTACAGAAACGCGGCACCGAGCGCCAGGGCGACGCCCTGCAGGTACTCGCCCGGCACCGCGAGCACCGCAGGCGCGATGCGCACCACGCCCACCAGACCGACGAACGCCACCGCCAGCCACCCCACGGTCGAGGCACTGATGCGCTCGCGGAACACGAGCGCGCCGAGCCCGACCAGCATGAACGGCTGCGTGTTGTAGACGGCGGTGGCCATCGAAATCGACGCGCGGCCGTAGGCGGCGAACAGCAGCAGCCAGTTGCCCACGATCGCGATCCCGCCGAGCAGCACCAGCGCCAGCATCCGCGGCGAGAACGCCTTGCGCCGCAACAGGCCCAGCGCCGCGCAGACGATGAGCAGCGTGGCCGCGCCGAACAGGCAGCGGAAGAACACCACGTTGAACGGCGACTGCCCCGACGACACCACCAGCCAGCCGATCGTGCCGGACATGAGCATGGCCACGACCATCTCGGCCGCACCACGGCGAATCTCGTTCGAGGCCATCCCGGTTCCTTTCAATGCTGCGAACAGCCGTCATTGTAGAAACCGCAATTCCGCGAAAATATGCTTAAAATTAGGCCAATTACGGAATTTACCTAAAAAATGAAGGCCACCATGCAAATCCGCCTTTCCCCTCCCGCCATCGCCCCACTCGACGCGATCGACCGCGCCATCCTGGCTGCATTGGCGCAAGACGCGCGCATGGCGACCAGCGAACTGGCCCGGCAGATCGGCCTGTCGGCCCCGGCGACCGCCGACCGCGTGCGCCGGCTGCAGCACCAGGGCGTGATCGCCGGATTCACGGTCGAGCTCGATCCGCGCGCGCTGGGCTACACCTTGCAGGCGATCGTGCGGGTCAAGCCGCTGCCGGGGCAGTTGCACCTGGTGGAGGAACTGCTGCAGCGCATCCCGGAATTCGTCGAGTGCGACAAGGTGACCGGCGAGGACTGCTTCATCTGCCGGCTGTACCTGCGCAACATCGCGCACCTGGACAACATCCTGGCAAAAGTCACCGATCGCGCCGAAACCAACTCCGCCATCGTGAAGTCGACCCCGGTGCCGCGACGGCTGCCGCCGCTGGCCGAGGACGCCTAGCGCGATGCGCTAGCCACGCGGCTTGCAACAGACCACACAGCGCCAGGGGCGAAGGCCGGCGTGCGCCCCTGGCGGGCAGAAAGCGACGAGCAGTGAACCGGCGCGCGCCGAAAGTGGCATCGCGGCGAGCCCAAAACGACGCCAGGAAGCCGCTTTCACGAATCCCCATTCCCGATTCCCCATTCCCGGCCGTCGATCAACTCTTGCGCCGCGCCTCCAGCAGATCCAGGTTGCGGATCAGCCGCCGCGCGATCTCGTCGGAGATCTTGCGCTGGCGGGTCAGCTTGAACAGTTCCTGGCGTTCGGCCTGCAGGCCGGCGTGCCGCAGCTGGCGCAGCACCGCGTCCAGGCGCCGCGCCTCCTCCGGATCGCTCTCCATCGCCTCGCCGTGATCGAGATGGCGCTGGTACAGCGCGCTGACCCGGTTGGCGGCCTCGTTGTAGAGGTCGGCGTGCTCGCTGTCCTGCACCAGGCGCTGGCGCAGCTTCTCCACCGCCGCCAGCGCCGCGCGCGAGGACTCGCGGCGGGCCAGGTCTTCCTCCAGGCGGTCGGTAGGCTCTTCCGGTAGCTCCAGGCCGCGCAGCAGCCGCGGCAGGCCGATGCTGGCGACCAGCAGCGAGGTGACGATCACCGCGCTGGCCAGGAAGATCGCCAGGTCGCGCGCCGGGAACGCGGCGCCGCCGGGCAGGGCCAGCGGCAGGGTCAGCACGCCGGCCAGGGTGATCGCGCCGCGCACGCCGGCCAGCGAGGTCGCCACCACGATCCGCCACGGCGGGCTCTGCCGGTCCTCGCCGCGACGGCGCGCCTTGAGCAGGGTCCAGCGCAGCGACAGCCACACCCACAGGAAGCGCAGCAACAGCAGGCCGACGTAGATCGCCAGCGCATAGGCAGGCAGCCACCACGGGTCCAGGTGGCCGGCTTCGTCCATGTTGTGCATGGCGCCCTGCACGATGCCCGGCAACTGCTCGCCGAGCAGCACGAACATGATGCCGTTGAGGGTGAACTGCACCATGTCCCACACCGCCGAGCGCTGCACGCGCATGCTGCCCGGGGCGCGGCCGCTCAGTTCCACGTAGCTCATGGCGATGCCGGCGGCGACCGCGGCGAGGATGCCCGAGGCGTTGATCGCCTCGGCCAGAAGGTAGGCGGCGAACGGCAGCAACAGGTTGACCAGGATCGCCGCGCCCGGCTCCTCGCCGACCTGGCGCCACACCCAGCGCTGCGCCAGGCTGGTGCCGACCACTACCGCGATGCCAGCGGCCACGCCGACCAGCGCCACCCACAGGAAGGTCAGCGAGGCATCGGCCAGCGAGAACGTGCCGGTGATCGCCGCAGCCACCGCGAACTGGAAACAGACCAGGCCGGAGGCGTCGTTGAGCAGCGACTCGCCTTCCAGGATGTGCATCAGCCGCTTGGGGATCGGCGCGCGCGCGGCGATCGAGGACACCGCGATCGGATCGGTCGGCGACACCACCGCGGCCAGCGCGAACGCCACCGCCAGCGGCATGGTCGGGATCATCCAGTGGATCAGGAAGCCGGCGCCGATCACGGTGAACACCACCAGGCCCAGCGCCAGCTCCAGGATCACGCCCTTGTCGCGGAACAGGCCCTGCTTGGGGATGCGCCAGCCATCCAGGAACAGCAGCGGCGGCAGGAACAGCAGGAAGAACAGCTCCGGCTCCAGCGCATAACCCTTCTTGAACACGCCGGCGATGATCGCGCCCAGGCCGATCTGCACCAGCGGCAACGGCAGCGAAAACGGCAGTACGCGCACCAGGTAGCCGCTGGCCACCACGGCCAGCAACATCGCCAAGACCACTTCGATCGAATGCATGCTCGTCCGGACGGCGGCGCCACGCCGGCGGCGCCGCCCATGAATGGGGGAGCCTGCAAGCAAAGCGCACCGCGGCGGCGATGTCCAGTGGGGCGGGCGGCGTCCAGGCTACTATCCGGCCACAGAGCCGGTGGCGGACACCGGCGCCTTTTCGCCGGAGACCGCATGCTCACCATCCAGGAACTCAACCGTTTCATCGACGAACACGCGGCGGAAGGCAGCATTCCGCGGATCTGGGAGCTGATCGGCGACCACTTCGTCCAGGCCCAGGCCGGCCTGCCGGCCGAGCACGCGATGGAGCGACGCGAGCTGTCCTTCCACGACCATGTGCGGCTGCTGGGTTATCTGTGCCTGCTGCTGGAGGGCGTGCCGGGCGATCTGGTGGAGATCGGGGTGTGGAAGGGCAAGTCGCTGGTGCTGATGAACGAGGTGTCTGGCCGCCAGCGCCGGGTGATCGGCATGGATCCGTTCGCGCTGCCGAATCAGTTCGAGGAGTTCAACCACTATCGGCAGCAGTTGCTGCCCAATGCGCGCTTCATCCGCGGCTATTCCGAATTCTGCGCCGAACATTTCTACGCCATGGAGCCGAAGGTGGCGCTGTTGCACATCGACGGCGGCCACACCGGGCGCAACGTGTTGCTGGATTTCCTGCTGTACGGGCCGAGCGTGGTCTCCGGCGGGTTCGTGGTGTTCGACGACTACGGCGACTGGGAATACTCGCCGGAGGTCGGTCCCGCGGTGGACCTGCTGCGCGCCGCCGGCTACTTCGGCGACTTCCATGTGCTCGGCTGCGCCCACGGCTTCGAGAACAGCTATGTGCTGCAGCGCCGCTGAGCCGACGCGCCTTGACCCTCCAGCGCGTGCCGGCAGCGCAAAGCGGCGTTCCGAGAACGTCATCGCCGGGATGATCCCGGCCAACCAACAGGACAAACATTTCCGACACACCGATCATCGATCCTGGACCCTGAGCCCGACAGCCACTCAGGGTGCGAACGTCGCGGCGCGTCCGAAGCTGCAGCCGCGCTCAACCATAACGGCATGGCAGATAGCATGCCGCCAATTCATCGCCGAGGCGGCCACCCATGAAAAACACAACCGCCAAATGGCGAAACCATGACTATCTGGCGAGCATCATCGACAGCATCGATTCGATCGCGGCTGGACGGCCGATCATTCGCGACGCTGATCTTTCCGGCATCAGCATCGGCCCATCTGCCATCCTGGAGCAGTTAAAAGCCGCAAATCTCTTCGAATCGAGGATCAGCAACACCGATCTGTCTTACTCGAAAATATCCGGAAGTGCGAACGATAGTTTCTTCATGAATGTCAGCTTCGAAAGTGCCAGCTTGAACGGAGCCCTTTTGTGCAGATCGGAAATAAAAAACTGCAACTTTTCAAAAAGCAAGCTTGCGATCAACATGGATGATGCGATCTGCGAAAAAACCGATTTCGTCAAAGCCAGGTTTTCCGGTGGATCTTGCGGAGTGGAGTACGGCGGCCGCCGGGTAAAATTCATGGACTGCGATTTTACCGGCGCTGTCTTTGACAGAGTCGAATTCAGAGCATCGACATTCATCAACTGCATCTTTGCCGATGCGAGATTCAAGAAATGCGACTTGCGTGGCGCCAGGTTTGAGGCTGGCGTTCTGCCATTGGCAGCCCAGTTTGAGGACATGGACATCCCTTCTCAGTGTCGGTGACCTCATCGGGGCAGGCCGACGATGAGGCCTGCCTGCACCCATACAGACCGTTCGCTGGAGCGCTGCCCGGCCTTGCGGCTGCACCACAGCGCGACAGTGCGCTCGCCTGAGCCGCCCTGGATGCGAGCGACGGTACCCGCCAGCCCCCCCCTGTTCATCATTATCTGGATGGCGTGATGCAACCGCGCCGGCGCAGGCCGCGTAAAGACAGGTGCACGGCCGACTGGCCGCGCATCCCTTTCAAGGAGCAAGCCCATGAAGATCCACTTGCTGTCCCTGGCCCTCGCCGGCCTCGTCTCCCTGCCCGCCATGGCCGCCCCCAGCCAGGCCGCGATGCACGACCACGCCGCGATGAGCGAAGCCAAGCCGAATCCGATGGTCGGCGGCGCGCCGATGTACGCCACCAAGGACATCATCGACAACGCGGTCAACTCCAAGGATCACACCACCCTGGTCGCCGCGGTCAAGGCCGCCGGCCTGGTGGACACGTTGAAGGGCGCCGGCCCGTTCACCGTGTTCGCACCGACCAACGCCGCCTTCGCCGCGTTGCCGGCCGGCACGGTGGACACGTTGCTCAAGCCGGAGAACAAGGAAAAGCTGACCCAGGTGCTGACCTACCACGTGGTCCCCGGCAAGCTCGATGCGGCGGCGCTGCTGGCGCAGATCAAGGCCGGCGGCGGCAGCGCCAAGCTGACCACCGTGCAGGGCGAAACGCTGATCGCCAAGACCCGCGGCGGCAAGGTCACGCTCACCGACAGCAAGGGCAATACCGCGCACGTCACCACCGCCGACGTGATGCAGAGCAACGGCGTGATCCATGTGGTGGACAAGGTTTTGATGCCGTAAGCACGCGTCGGGGGGTGCATTGGCATCGCGGGGGCGGCTACGGCCGTCCCCGTTTTGCACGCCCATGCAGCCAACAGCGACCGCGCGCCACGCCGACAACGCCCGGACCACGCGCACGAACCGTCAGTCGCCGGCACCGCCTGCGTGCGGCATCGGCACCTGCGCTGCCAGCACACGCAAGTCATCCACGAAGCCTTGATAGGCGGCCTCGCCCGCCTCGCCGCCGCGCTGGCGCAGCACCCACGACGGATGCACGGTAGCCAGCGCGCGGGTGCCCTCGTCCAGCGCCTGCCATTGCCCGCGCTGGGCCATCAGCTTGAAGCCGCTGCCCAGCACCGCGCGCGCCGCGGTCACGCCGAGGCACAGCACGATACGCGGGCGCACCCGCGCCAGTTCGCCGGCCAGCCACATCCGGCAGGCCTCGACATGGGCGCGCTCGGGATTGCGGTGCAGCCGCGCCTTGCCGCGCTGCTCGAAACGAAAATGCTTGACCGCGTTGGTCACGTACAGACTTGCACGTTCGACGCCCAGTTCCTGCAGCGCGCGATCGAACAAGCGCCCGGCCGGGCCGACGAAGGGACGCCCGCTCAGGTCCTCCTCGTCGCCGGGCTGCTCGCCCACCACCATCACCGCGGCATCCTGCGGACCTTCGCCGAACACGGTCTGGGTCGCCGGCTGCCACAGCGGACAGCGGCGGCAGTCGCGCGCCGCCGCGCGCAGCGCGTCGAGGCTGTCGTCGGCGGCCACCACCGGCGCCGGTGCCGGCGCGGGAATGCGCCGCCGCACCGGCTCGGGCGCGCGCTCGGCCATCTCGCGCACGCGCTGCCCGGCGTCGCGGATCAGCGTGGGCAGCAGTTGCGCTTCCGGCAGGTGCTTCCAGTATTTCTGCGGCATCTCCTGGCGCATCATCGTCGGGTTGAGCCGCGCCGGATTGAAGATGTTGGCGTAGTAGGTGCGCCACAGCGTGTCCTGCGCATCGTCGGCCGGCGCATCGGCGCGCTGCGCGCCGGCACCGAACTGCAGCGTCTCGCCGTCCCAGCGCACGCTGCGGTACGGGGTGAGGATCGCCCAGCGCATGCCGGCGAAACGGCGTGCGAAGAACGGCGCCACCCGATCGACGATGTGGTGCTCCGGCTCGAACCAGGCGATGTAGGCCTCCTGCTCGCCCGGCACCTCGCGGAAGCGCACGAACGCCTTCATCTTGTGGCTGTCGCGGCGCACCGCCTGCGCCCATTGCTGGGCGCGGTGCACATCGGCATCGGTGACCCGCTGCAGCAGCGCGCGCTCGCCGCCGGCGATGCGCCACAGCAGGCGGTACAGCAGCGCATGCCGCTGCGGATCGCGATGGCACAACACCGCACCGGCCAGCGCCAGGAAGTCGGCCGACACCCGCGGCGGCGGCACCTGCGTCGGCAACGTCGCGACGTCGGTCCCGACCAGCAGGCCGCCCTGCGCATCGCCGTCCCAGGCCAGCGTCTCCGGCGCCACCTGCGCACACCACGCCGCCCGCGCCACCGCCCGCCACGCCTCCAGGCTCCACGGCGGCACCACCTCAGCCTGGAACATGCCCCGCTCCACGCATCAGCTCACCGAAACGAATGCAGAACACGGCAACACAACCGCCAACACAGCATCCGCAACCATCGCCGCGCGTGCAGATGTTGCTGTTGCTGTTGCTGTTGCTGTTGCTCGTGATGTTGCTTTTAAAACTTCCCGCCTTAAAGCGAGCCGAGCACCGGAGTGGCGAGCGGCCGAAGAGGCGCCCTTGTTTGAGCGAAGCGAGTTTGGGCGCCGTGCCGCTCGCCGCGAGGAGCGCAGGGGACCGGTGCGGCCGTATCGCACCGGCTCGTGTCAGGCGGGAGCGGTTTTGGTGACTTTTGCCAAGACAAAAGTCACTCGCGCCCGTAGGCGCGAAAGCCTTTGATGTTGCAGTTGCAGTTGCAGTTGCAGTTGCCGTTGCAGCAAGCATGGCAACACCCCACCCCACCGCGTCAGTCAAACAAGCCCCCCTGCCGCGGTGCCGGCGCCAGTTGCGCACGCAGCCGCTGCGGATCGTCCAGCCGCTGCCGCGGATGGTGATCGAGCACACTGACGAACGGCAGCAACTTCTTCAGCGGCACTCTCAGCCGCGCCAGATCCTCGACCCGCAGCCGCGCATGCCGCCGCGCCAGCAGCAAGCGCTCGACGTTGCGGGTGCCCAGCCCCGGCACGCGCAACAACAGTTCGCGCGCGGCGGTATTGAGATCCACCGGGAATCGCTCCGGGTTGCGCAGCGCCCACGCCAGCTTGGGGTCCACGTCCAGATCGAGCATGCCGCTGGCCGCAGGCGGGGCGATCTCCTCCACCGAGAAATCGTAGAACCGCAGCAGCCAGTCGGCCTGGTACAGGCGGTGCTCGCGCTGCAGCGGCGGCGCCAGCAGCGGCAGCTTGGCCGAGGCGTCGGGAATCGGGCTGAACGCGGAGTAGTAGACCCGGCGCAGGCGATAGTTGCCGTAGAGATTGTGGCTGGTGTGCAGGATCGCGCGGTCGTCCGCGCCGTCGGCGCCGACGATCATCTGCGTGCTCTGCCCGGCCGGGGCGAAGCGCGGCGGCTTGGCGCGGACGCGGGTTTCGGCCTTGCGTGCTTCCTTGCTCTCCTCGATGCGCCAGCGCAATTCGCCCATCGCCGCACGGATGCCGCCGACGTTCTTCTCCGGCGCCAGTTGCGCCAGGCCGCGCTCGGTCGGCAACTCCACGTTGATGCTGAGCCGGTCGGCGTAGCGGCCGGCGGCGGCGAGCAGCTCCGGCGCCGCGTCGGGAATGGTCTTGAGATGGATGTAGCCGGCGAAGCGGTGCTCCTCGCGCAGCTGCCGCGCCACTTCCACCAGTTGCTCCATGGTGTAGTCGCTGTTGCGGATGATGCCGCTGGAGAGGAACAGGCCTTCGATGTAGTTGCGCTTGTAGAAATCCAGGGTCAGCTTGACCACTTCGGCCGGGGTGAAGCGCGCGCGGCGCACGTTGCTGGACACGCGGTTGACGCAGTACGCGCAGTCGAAGACGCAGAAGTTGGTCAGCAGGATCTTCAGCAGCGACACGCAGCGCCCGTCGGGCGTGTACGAATGGCAGATGCCCATGCCCTCGGTGCTGCCGATGCCGCCGCTGCGCAGCGAATGGCGCTTGTCGGCGCCGCTGGAGGCGCAGGACGCGTCGTACTTGGCCGCGTCGGCGAGCACGGCGAGTTTTTCGAGGGTATTCACCGGCCGACGATGCCGGGTCCGCGTCTCAAACGGTGAGACGCGGATGCGCTGCGGCCTTCACCGCGATGAATCGCTCAGGTCGATCTCCTGGCGTTCAGGTCGCCACGCGCGCCGCGGCGCCGTCGAAGCGGTAGATGTCCATCGCCAGCAGGCCGGCGTCGATCCCCGCATCGATGCGCTGCGCGCCCAGCCCGTCCGCGCCGGCCGCACCCATCGCCACATAGATCGGCAGCCAGTGCTCGTCGGTGGGATGCGCGCGCTCGGCGAACGGCGCCTGCCGGCGGTAGTCGAGCATCGCCGGCACGTCGTCGCGGCGCAACGCCTGCTCGGTCCATTCGATGAACGGACGCACGTAGGGCACTTCCTTGCCCTCGGCGTAGCGGCCGAAGTCGTGCAGGTTGTGGGTGATGCTGCCCGAGCCGATCACCAGCACGCCGTCCTCGCGCAGCGGCGCCAGTGCGCGGCCCAGGGCCAGATGGTGCTCCGGACCGAGTTCCGGCTGGATCGACAGCGGCACCACCGGGATGTCGGCCTGCGGGTACAGCAGCGACAGCGGCACCCACACGCCGTGGTCCAGCCCGCGGCGCTCGTCCAGCACCGGCGCCAGCCCGGCCTGCGCCAGCAGCTCGGCGACCTGCTGGGCCACGGCCGGCGCGCCCGGCGCCGGGTACTGCATCGCGTACAGCGCCTGCGGGAAGCCGCCGAAGTCGTGGATGGTCTGCGGCTGCGCCGCGGCGCCGACCAGCGGCCGCCGGCCCAGCCAGTGCGCCGAGGCCAGCACGATGGCGCGCGGCCGCGGCAGCGTCGCCGCCAGTTCGGCCAGCCGCGTGCCGACCAGGCCGGGCTGCAGCGCGGTCATCGGCGAACCGTGCGAGATGTACAGGGAAGGCAAACGCGCCATGGCAGGTCTCCACAGTGGGGGGCGGCACTGGCGCGCGCGGCCAGCGCCGGGCGTTCGTGCAGGCGACCAGGGTATTTCCGCCATCTGCGGGAATAAATTACCCTGCCGCCGACGATCCATTTCAGGAACCGAAACAATGGACACGCTGGAGGCGATGCGGGTCTTTGTCGCCGTGGTCGACCGCAACGGCTTCAACGCCGCCGCCGACGCGCTGGGCATTTCCACCGCCAGCGTCACCCGCCAGGTGGCGTGGCTGGAACAGCGCCTGGGCTCGCGCCTGCTCAACCGCACCACCCGCCGGGTCAGCCCGAGCAGTGTCGGCGCGGCGTATTACCAGCGCTGCCAGTTGCTGCTGGCCGAGTTCGACGACATGGAGGCGGCGGTCGGCGAGCAGGCGCTGACGCCCTCCGGCACGCTGCGGATCAACGCACCGTTCAGTTTCAGCGTCGCCCGGCTGGGTCCGCGCCTGGCCGGCTACAGCGCGCGCTATCCGCAGGTCGCCCTCGATCTGTCGCTGTCCGACCGCCTGGTGGACATCGTCGAGGAAGGCTACGACCTGGCGATCCGCATCACCCGCCAGGTGGCGCCCACCTTGATCGCGCGCAAGCTCGGCGAAGTGCAGGCGTTCCTGTGCGCGTCGCCGGACTACCTGGCGCGTGCCGGCACCCCGCAGCTGGCCGCCGACCTCGCCGGCCACGCCTTCCTCAGTTACAGCTACGTGCAGGACGACCTGACCCTGCACGGCCCCGACGGCGCGACCCAGGTGCGGGTGGCCGGCACCCTGCGCGCCAACTGCGGCGACGTGCTGCGCGAGGCGGCCATCGCCGGCATGGGCGTCACTGTGCAACCGGACTTCATGGCCGAAGCGGCGCTGGAGGACGGCCGCCTGGTGCGGGTGCTGCCCGACCATGAGATCGGGCCGATCGGCGTCTACGCGGTGTACGCCAGCCGCAGCCACCTGGCGCCGAAGGTGCGCAGCTTCATCGACTACCTGGTCGAAGTGGGCATCGATCGCACGATGCGCTCCCCGGCCGAGAGCTGAACCGCGGCGCGCGGACCGGACACAACATCCCGCCGATGGCGCTGATCGCGGCGGCCGCGCATGCGCACAATGCCCCCGCTTTTCCCCCTCACCTTCAGGAGTCCGCGTATGAGCAAGATCGCGATCGTCTACTTCAGCGGCTACGGCCACACCGTCAAGCAGGCCGAGGCCGTGCACGCCGGCGCCGCCAGCGTCGGCGAAGCCACGCTGTACCGCATCGACCAGGACGGCAACCTGCCCGACGGCGCCTGGGAGGCCATCGGCCAGGCCGACGCCATCGTCTACGGCAGCCCGACCTACATGGGCGGCCCGGCCTGGCAGTTCAAGAAATTCGCCGACGCCAGCTCCAAGCCGTGGTTCGCGCAGGCCTGGAAGGACAAGATCGCCGCCGGCTTCACCAACTCGGCCTCGGTCAACGGCGACAAGTTCGCCACCATCGAATACTTCTGGACCCTGGCCCAGCAGCACGGCCAGATCTGGGTCGGCACCGGCCTGCTGCCGTCCAACACCAAGGCGCACGGCCCGAACGACGTGAACTGGACCGCCGGCTCCGGCGGCGCGCTGGCGATTTCGCCGTCCGACGCCTCCCCGGACGAGGCGCCACGCAGCGGCGACCTGGAGACCGCGCGCCTGCTCGGCAAGCGTGTGGCCGAGTTCGCGGCCAAGCTCAAAGGCTGAGTCTGGCGGTGCCGCCCGCAAAGGGCGGCACCCTGCATCGCGATCGCAGCGGTCTCCGGGCGAGGCGATGCCCCTTCGGCGCCCGGCCTTGCCGGTCGGGCGCGTCTTCGAGGCAACAATGCCCTCGCGCTGCGGCGCTGCCGCGTGTTCTCTGCATCCCGATCTCGCCATGCACCGGCCCTCGGCCAGCGCCATCGCGCTACACCGTGCCACCCACTGGATGCGCCGCACGCAGATGATCGATGAACACCCGCAGCTTCGGCGGCAAGTGTTCGCGCGCCGGGTAGTAGATGTGCCAGCCGGCGAACGGCGCGTGCCAGTCGTCCAGCACCCGCTGCAAGCGGCCGGCGGCGACGTCGGCGGCCACCTGCCATTCGAACGCCTGGCCCAGGCCCAGCCCACGGCGCGCGGCGTCCAGGCCGACCGCGGTGTCGTTGACCACCAGCCGTCCGCTGACTTCGACCAGGAAATCGTGGCCGTCGCGGGTGAACTCCCAGGCCTGCAGGCGGCCATCGGTGCGGCGCCAGCGGATGCAGTCGTGCGCGGCCAGTTCGGCCGGCGTGCGCGGCACTCCATGCACAGCGAAATACGCCGGCGCGGCCACCACCGTCTGCCGCTGCGGCGGGCCCAGCGGCACCGCGATCATGTCGCGCGCCAGGCTCTCGCCCAGGCGGATGCCGGCATCGAAGCCGCCGGCGACGATGTCGGCCAGGGTCCGGTCCGAATACAGCTCCACGCTGACCTCCGGATAGCGGGCCAGGAACGCCGGCAGCTGCGGGCACACCAGTTGCTCGGCGGCCACCAGCGGCAGGTTGATGCGCAGCGTGCCGGCCGGGCGGTCGCGCAGGAAATCCAGGTCGGCGAAGGCCGCGTCGATCTGCGCCAGGCCCGGCGCCACCCGCTGCAGGAAGCGCTCGCCATGCTCGCTCAGGCCGACCCGGCGGGTGGTGCGGTTGAGCAGGCGTGCGCCCAGCTGCGCCTCCAGCGCGCGCAGCGTCTGCGACAGCGCCGAGGGCGAGACGCCCAGCTCGGCGGCAGCGCGGGTGAAGCTGCCATGGTGGGCGACGCGGACGAAGGCGACGACGGCGGACAGCGGCGGTGGACGGTGCATGGCGAACGGGCGGCAATGGAAGGGCGAACGCGGCGGGCGAACGGCCATTGTTTAGCACACCTTCAAAGCACATGTGGATTACCTGGATTTATCCGTTGCGACATGGCGCCTACAGTGCCCGCACCCTCACTCCGGAGACCGCCGCGATGGCCCTCGATCATTACCGCCTGCTCGGCCGTTCCGGCCTGCGCGTCAGCCCGCTGTGCCTGGGCACCATGACCTTCGGCGCCGACTGGGGCTGGGGCGCGGACGAAGCCGAGGCACGCCGCCTGTTCGACCTGTATGTCGATGCCGGCGGCAACTTCCTCGATACCGCCAACATCTACACCAACGGCAGCGCCGAGACCCTGCTCGGCCGCTTCGTCACCGGCCGCCGCGACCGCCTGGTGATCGCCAGCAAGTTCGCGCTCAATCCCTTCCCCGGCGACCCCAACGGCGGCGGCAACCACCGCAAGGCGCTGCTGCGCTCGGTCGACGCCAGCCTGGCGCGGCTGGGCACCGATTATCTGGACCTGCTGTACCTGCATGCCTGGGACGGCACCACCGGCATCGACGAGATCATGCGCGGTTTCGACGACTTGGTGCGCGCCGGCAAGATCCTCTACGCCGGCATCTCCGACACCCCCGCCTGGCAGGTGGCGCGCATGCAGACCCTGGCCGATCTGCGCGGCTGGACGCCGTTCGTCGCCCTGCAGATCGAATACTCGCTGGCGCAGCGCACGGTCGAGCGCGAACTGGTGCCGATGGCCGCGGCGCTGGGCATGTCGGTGCTGGCCTGGTCGCCGCTGGCGATGGGCGTGCTCACCGGCAAGTACGGCGCCGCCGATCTGGCACGGGTGCGCGCGGCGGCCTCGGGCGGCGCGCAGGTCGATGGCGTGGGCCGCGCCGAGGTCGCGCATTCGCAACGCACCTTCAACGAACACGCGCTGGCGGTCGCCGAGACGGTGGTGGCGCTGGCCACCGAGCTGCAGCGCTCGCCGGCGCAGGTGGCGCTGGCCTGGCTGCTGGCGCGCGGGGCGATGCCGATCGTCGGCGCGCGCAGCGTGGCGCAACTGCAGGACAACCTGGGCGCACTCACCCTGCACCTGGATGCCGAGGCGCTGCAGCGGCTGGATGCCGCCAGCGCGATCGAACTGGGCTTCCCGCACGACTTCCTGGCCTCGCCCAACCCGCAGGCGCTGCTGAGCGGCGGCACCCGCATCCAGCCGCGCTGAGCGCGGCGTCCTGCCCCTTCGCACACGAGCACCATTCCATGGCATCCATCGCGAACGCGTTGCCGAGCAACATGACCCTGGCCGAGGCCGAAGCGGCCGGCATCGCGCAGATCGCCGCGCTGATGGGCCCGCAGCAGGGCGCGGCGATCCGCGCCCTTGCCGACGACGCGGACACCGCGCTGAGCGGCCGCGGCGCCGCCATCGCCTTCGCCGAGATCTACCGCGCCGACAGCGCGCTGGACCTGAAGACCCGCGAACTGGTCACGGTGGCGGTGCTGGCCAGCCTGGGCCACGCCGCACCGCAGTTGCGCCTGCATCTGCGCGCCGCGCAGGCGGCAGGCGCCAGCCGCGCGGAGATCTTCGCCGTGCTCGACCAGTTGTACGCCTACGTCGGCTTCCCCTCCGCGCTCAATGCCCTGGCCGTCGCCCGCGACGCGCTGGGCACGTCCTCACCCTGAGCGAACCGCCCGGCGGCCACGCTTTCCCTCCCCTCCCCCTCAGGAGCATCCTCCATGCAAACCCGCACCCTCGGCCGCAACGGCCCCCGCGTCTCCGCCCTCGGCCTCGGCTGCATGGGCATGAGCGCGTTCTACGGCGGCCGCAGCGACGACGACGCCGCGATCGCGGTCATCCATGCCGCGATCGAGCACGGCGTCAGCCTCATCGACACCGCCGACATGTACGGCCCGCACACCAACGAAGTGCTGGTCGGCAAGGCACTGGCCGGGCGCCGCGACCAGGTCGTGCTGGCGACCAAGTTCGGCATCAAGCTCGACCCCAACGACCCGGCCGCACGCGGCATCGACGGCCGTCCGGAATACGTACAGTCGGCCTGCGAGGCCAGCCTGCGCCGGCTCGGCGTGGACCATATCGACCTGTACTACCAGCATCGGGTGGATCCGAACGTGCCGATCGAGGACACGGTCGGGGCGATGGCGCGGCTGGTGGAACAGGGCAAGGTGCGCTTCCTCGGCCTGTCCGAAGCCGCCGCGGCCACCATCCGCCGCGCGCACGCGGTGCATCCGATCACCGCGCTGCAGAGCGAGTACTCGCTGTGGTCGCGCGATCCGGAACACGACGGCGTGCTGGAGACGGTGCGCGAGCTGGGCATCGGCTTCGTGCCGTACTCGCCGCTGGGCCGCGGCTTCCTGACCGGGGCGATCCGTTCGCCGGAGGACTTCGAGGCCGACGACTACCGCCGCCATTCGCCGCGCTTCCAGGGCGAGAACTTCGACCGCAACCTGCAGCTGGTGGAGCGGGTACGTGAGCTGGCGCAGGCCAAGGGCGTGACCCCGGGGCAACTGGCGCTGGCCTGGGTGCTGGCGCAGGGCGAGGACCTGGTGCCGATCCCGGGCACCAAGCGCCTGGCCTACCTGGAAGAGAACCTGGGCGCGCTGCAGGTGAAGCTGAGCACCGAGGAGCTGGCGCAGATCGAGGCGATCTTCCCCGCCGACGCCGCCGCCGGCCATCGCTACCCGGCCGCCTCGCGCGGCGCCCTGCAGGGCTGAACCGCGCCCCCGGCCGCGACGCGGGTCGATTGCCCGCGCCGCGCCGGCCCCGCATGATGCGGGGGTGATCTCCTTCATCGTCCCCGCGCACGACGAAGCCGCCCTGATCGGCGACACGCTGGCCTCGCTGCATGTCGCCGCCCAGGCGCTGCGGCTGGACTGCGAGACGCTGGTGGTCGCCGATGCCTGCCGCGACGGCACCGCCGAGATCGCGCGCCGGCACGGCGCGCAGGTGCTGGAGGTGGAACTGCGGCACATCGCCGCCGTGCGCAATGCCGGCGCCGCCGCCAGCCGCGGCCGCCATCTGCTGTTCGTCGATGCCGACACCCGGGTCAACACCCCGCTGCTGGCCGCGGCGCTGCGCGCGCTCGGCACCGGTGCGGTCGGCGGCGGCG
Source organism: Xanthomonas sp. LMG 12459 (assembly GCF_009192905.1). NCBI lineage: Bacteria > Pseudomonadati > Pseudomonadota > Gammaproteobacteria > Lysobacterales > Lysobacteraceae > Xanthomonas > Xanthomonas sp. LMG 12459. Next base: position 41,081 of record NZ_NSGT01000086.1, on the reverse strand, counting down.
CGCAGGTGCGCCTGCTCGGCGACATCGCCTGGCACGAACGCCTGGCCCAGGCGCTGTTCGGCTGGCTGTTCCGCTGCACCGGCATCGCCCCCGGCTGCTTCCTGTTCTGCACGCGCAGCGCCTTCGTCGCCGCCGGCGGCTTCGACGAGCGCTACTACGCCGGCGAGGACGTGGCGCTGAGCCGCGCACTGGCGCGGCAGGGACGCTTCGTGATCCTGCGCGAGCCGGTGCACACCTCCGACCGCAAGCTGCGCAGCTTCAGCAAGCGCGAGCACCTGGGGCTGCTGTTGCGCCTGCTGCGCCGCGGCCGCAGCCTGCTGCGCTCGCGCGACGGCCTCGGCTTCTGGTACGGGCAGCGCCGCGGGCGCTAGCGCGCCGCCCATTTCCGCACAACAGATTGCGTCGGATCGGCAAAGCGGTTGCGCCCAACGCGGGCGACTTCCTACTCTCTGCAAATGCGCGAGAACGGCACCCTGGACATCAGGAACGCGGCAATGGCGGACCGGCAGGCGATCGTGACGCTGATGGCAGCACTGGACTACGCCGGAACCGAAGACTTCATCGAGGCCCGCCTGGCACAGCTCCTGGCGCATCCGGACGCGGCCTTGCTGGTGGCCGCCGCAGGAGACGACGTCCTGGGTGTGTTGTCGCTGCACTTTCTGCCGCAGTTGGCATTGGCCGGCGACATCTGCCGCATCAGCTATTTCTGCGTCGACGATCGTGCGCGCGGCGCCGGGGTGGGACAGCGTTTGCTGGCAGAGGGCGAGGCGCTGGCGCGGCAGCGCGGCTGCGACCGCCTGGAGGTGCACTGCCACAGCCGGCGGGAACGGGCGCACGCCTTCTATCGGCGGGAAGGCTTTGTCGAAGCGCCCACGTATTTCGCCAAGTCGCTGCGCGATTGAGGATTGTCTGAGGTCGCCAGCCGCAGACAGCGGCGCGATCTTCATAAGGGCGGTTGCCGGCGCCGAGCCGCTGGCAGTACGCTGCGCGCCCCTTGTGCGAGCTTTACGGATGAGCGTCCACACCAGCAGGCCCATCGCGCTGCGCATCCTCGGCACGGGCGAGTATCTGCCCGCGCAGCAGGTGCCGGCGGAGGTCTTCGACCGGCGCTGGGGCAAGCCCGCCGGCTGGACCCTGCGGCATACCGGGGTCGCCACGCGCCACTATGCGGGCGCCGACGAGCCGGCCACCGTCATGGGCGAACGCGCCGCGCGCGCGGCGCTGGACGCGGCGCAGCTGCAGGCGCACGAGATCGACTGCGTGATCAGCGCCTGCAGCCTGATGGAACAGGCGATCCCGTGCAGCGCGGCACTGCTGCATGCGCGGCTGGGCCTGCAGGGCAGCGGCATCCCCGCCTTCGACATCAACGCCACCTGCCTGAGCTTCGTCGCCGCGCTCGATCTGGCCGCCTGCGCGATCGCCGCCGGCCGCCATCGCCGCGTGCTGATCGTCTCCAGCGAGATCGCCAGCGTCGGCCTCAATCCGGACGATGCGGACACCGCACCGCTGTTCGGCGACGGTGCCGCCGCGGTGGTCGTCGGCGCCGACAGCGGCGACAGCAGTTCGCAATTGCTGTCGGCGCGCCTGGAAACCTATTCCGAAGGCATCGACCACTGCCGCGTGCGCGCCGGCGGCACCCGGCTGCGCCTGGATCACGGCGTCGAGGCATTGCGCGCCGGCTCGCAGTTCGAAATGAACGGGCGCGCCACCTACCGGCTGGCCGCGGCGAAGCTGCCCGGTTTCCTGCAGCGGCTGCTGGCGCAGGCCGGGGTCGAGCTGGCGCAGTTGCGGCGGATCGTGCCGCACCAGGCCAGCGCCAAGGCGCTGCGCCACCTGCGCGTGGCGCTGGGGCTGGCGCCGGATGCGCTGATCGAGGTGATCGGCCATCGCGGCAACCAGATGGCCGCGTCGATTCCCGGCGCCTTGCACCAGGCGATCGCCAGCGGCCGCATCGTCCGCGGCGACCTGATCGGCCTGGTCGGCTCCGGCGCCGGGCTGGCGTTCGGCGGCGCTGTGCTGCGTTACTGACATGGCCCGCGTCCTGGTCACCGGCGCGTCCGGCTTCATCGGCGCCTATATCGTGCGCGCCCTGGCCGATACCGGCGTAGCGGTGCGCGCCAGCGGTCGCGACGCCGCCAAGCTGGCGGCCTTCGCCGGCAATCCGCGGATCGAGGTCGTGCCCGCCGAGCTGTGTCGCGATGACCTGGCGCCGTTGCTGCGCGGCTGCGATGCGGTGATCCACTGCGCGGCGTTGTCTGCACCGTGGGCCAGCGCCGAGACCTTCCGCCTGGCCAACGTGGTCGCCACCGAACGCCTGCTCGCCGCCGCGCTCGCCGCGCGCGTGCGTCGCTTCGTGCACTTCAGTTCGCCCAGCATCTACTTCCGCTTCGCCGATCACTACCAGATCACCGAAGACTTCACCCCGCCGGCGCGCTGGATCGGCGGCTATCCGCAGACCAAGTGGGAAGCCGAGGAAAAGGTGCGCGCCGCCGCCGCGGCCGGACTGCCGGCGGTGGTGCTGCGCCCGCGCGCGGTGTTCGGCCATGGCGACAACGCGATCGTGCCGCGCTTGCTGGCGGTGGCGCAGCGCGGCTGGTTCCCGCTGGTCAACGGCGGCCGCGCGATGATCGATGTGTGCTGCGTGGAGAACGCGGTGACCGCGGCGCTGGCTGCGCTGCGCGCCGAGCACATCGGCGATGGCCGCGCCTACAACATCAGCAACGGTGTGCCGATCGCGGTGCGCGACCTGCTGACCGAGCTGTTCGCGGTGCTGCGCCTGCGCGTGCGGCTGCTGCTGGTGCCGCGCGGACCGGCGTTGGCACTGGCCACGCTCGGCGAGCAGATCGCGCTGCGCCGTCGCGGGCAGCCGGAGCCGCGGCTCAGCCGCTACGGTATCGGCGTGCTCGGTTATTCGCAGACGCTGGACATCGGCCGCGCCCGCCGCGAGCTCGGCTATGCGCCGGTGCTGTCGACCGAGGCCGGACTGGCCGCGCTGGGGCGGCCATGAGTGCGCCCCGGCTGCGCTGGCGGCTGTACGAGGCCGGCCACTGCACGCACCCCGAACGCGCTACGCGCCGCGGTGCGCCGCTGGCGCCGTGCCCGTTCCCGGCGCTGGCGGCCCTGCTGCAGCATCCGCAGCAGGGCGACCTGTTGTTCGACACCGGCTACGCCCGTCATTTCTTCGATGCCACCGCGCGCTTTCCCGAACGCCTGTACCGCTGGCTGACTCCCGTGCAATTGGCACCCGGGCAATCGCTGCGCGAACAACTCGCCCGCGACGGCGTGGATGCGGACCGCATCGGCTGGATCGTGCTGTCGCATTTCCATGGCGATCACGTCGGCGGCGTCGCCGATTTCCCGCAGGCGCGCCTGGCCTGCGCGCAACAGGCCTGGGACGATCTGCAGCGCCGCGGCCGGCTGGCCGCGCTGCGCGAAGGTTTCCTGCCGGCGCTGCTGCACGGCGCGCGCCCGCGCATGCACTGGATCGAGGCGCTGCCCGCGGCGCTGTCGCCCGCCGCACTGCGCGACTTCGGCACGCCGCGCGACCTGTTCGGCGACGGCAGCGTGCTGCTGGTGCCGCTGCCCGGGCATGCGCCTGGCCACTACGGCCTGTGGTTCGAGGACGCGCAGGGCCCGGTGTTCCTGATCGCCGATGCGGCCTGGTCCAGCGCCGCGCTCGCCGACGGCACGCCACCGCCGGCCCTGGTCACCCATCTGCTCGGCGAGCATCGCGTGTACCGCGACACCCTGGCGCGGCTGCATGCGCTGCGCCAGGCCGAGCCGGGCTTGCGCCTGGTGCCCTCGCATTGTCGGCAATGGCGGCCGGCACCGGCGGAGCACCCGCATGGCTGAGGCCCCCGGCGTGCTGATCACCGGCGCACGCGCGCCGGTCGCGCTGGACCTGGCGCGCCGCTTCGCCGCGCAGGGCTGGCGGGTGCACCTGGCCGACAGCGTCGCCAGCCGCATCTCCGGCTGGTCGCGCGCGGTGGCCGCGCATCACCGCGTCGCGCCCGCACGCGATGCGCCGCGCGCCTGGCTGGCCGATCTCAATGGCGTGCTCGCCCGCCAGCGCATCGACGTGCTGGTGCCGACCTGCGAGGAGGTGTTCTACCTGGCCCGCTACCGCGGCGCGCTGCCGGCGCAGTTGCACCTGCCACTACAGGACTTCGACACGCTGCGCACGCTGCACAGCAAGTACCACTTCATGGAACTGGCGCGCAGCCTGGACAGCGCCATCGACGTACCCGCCAGCGTGCGCGTGCGCAGCCTGGCGCAGGCGCGCGAATGGGCCGGCGACGCGCCGCTGGTATTGAAACCAGAATTCTCGCGATTCGGCGTGCATGTCCGGCTCTATCCGGACGGTGTGACCGCCGATGCCACGCCGCTGCCCGCGCAGGGCGACTGGGTCGCACAGCGCTACTGTGAGGGCGAGGAACGCTGCTCGTATGCGCTGGCGCGCGACGGCATGTTGCTGGCGCATGCGGTGTACCGCCCGCGCTATCGGCTGCGGCGCAGCTCCAGCTACTACTTCGACGCCGCACCGAACCCGCAGATCGAGCGCTTCACCGCGCAACTGGTGCAGGCGCTGCGCTTCACTGGGCAGATTTCCTTCGACTGGATGGTCTCCGCGCAAGGGCGCTGCAGCGTGATCGAATGCAATCCGCGCGCGACCAGCGGCCTGCACCTGTTCGCCGCGACCGATCCGCTGGTGGCCTTGCTGTGCGGCGACGCGGGCGCGGCGCCGGCGCCGTTGCGCCCGGCCGACGAGCGCGCGGCGATGCTGGGCATGCTGATGCTGGGCGTGGCGTTGCCGGCGGCGCTGGGCCAGGGCCGGCTGCGACAGTGGCGCCACGACTACGCGCGCGCCGAGGACGTACTGGCGCCGCGCGGCGACCGCTGGCCGCTGGTCGGCACGCTGTGCGACCTGGGCAGCCACGCGCGCCTGGCGCTGGCGCAGCGCTGCAGCGTGCGCGAGGCCGCCACCCGCGATACCGAATGGGACGGCGAAGCGCTGCCGCCGCCATGAGTACCGACAGCGCCGACGCCGCAGCCGCCGACTACGCCGCGAAGCTGCAACGCTTCGCCGCGCTGCACGCCGGCGGCGACGCGCAGCAGTTGGCCGACAACGCACATGCGCGCATCGAGGTATTGCAGGCGGGCGACCTGGCGCTGCCGGTGACGGTCGGCGAACGCCACCCCGGCAACGCCTGGGTGTGCTCGCCGCGCACCACCTATGCCGACTACGCCGCCGAAGAAGCCGCACGGCTGCTGCCGGGCACGCTGGCCGCGCCGGTGCGCGGCCTGTGCGGCGGCATCGGCGCGTGGCTGGACTGGGCACGGATCGACCGTGCGGTCACCCTCAACAACTGGCTGCTGTCCACCAACCTGTACCCGCCGCTGCCGCCGAGCGGCTTGCGCGCGTTGCTGGATGTCGCGCGCGCGCGCTGGCCCGACCACGCGCTGTGGTTCCGCTCGCTCAACGCGGTGGATACGCCGCAGTGGCTGCACGCGCTGCAGGCCGAAGGCTTCACCCTGATCGCCAGCCGCCAGGTCTACCTGTACGAGGACTGGCCGCGACTGCTGCGCCATCGCGACCTGGCCCGCGACCTCAAACTGGTCGAGCGCCGCGACCTGCAGCGCTGCGGCAACGACGCCATCGGCGAGGCCGACTATGCGCGCATCGCCGCGCTGTATGCGCAGCTGTATCTGGAGAAATATTCGCACTGCAATCCGGCCTACCACGCCGGCTTCCTGCGCGCCTGGCACCGCGCCGGGCTGCTGCGCTTCGACGGCTTCCGCGATGGCGACGGGCAACTGGTCTGCATCACCGGCCTGTTCGGCATCGGCGGCACCGTCACCGCCCCGATCGTCGGCTACGACCTGCACCTGCCGCAGCGGCTGGCGCTGTACCGCACCCTCACCGCCTGCGGCATCGACCATGCGCGACGGTATGGCCAGCGCCTCAACCAGAGCGCCGGCGCGGCCAGTTTCAAGCGCCAGCGCGGCGGCATGCCGGTCATCGAGTACAGCGCGGTCGATGCGCGCCACCTGCCGCTGCGGCGACGCCAGCCGATCGCCGCGCTCGGCGCCCTGACCCGGCACATCGGTGTCCCGCTGATGCGCCAGTACCGGCTATGAGGCCAGGCAGCGCCACGCCCGAAGGCGGGCCGTAATCGTTTTCAGCGTCGATCGCGCATGCCGCGTCGGCTGCCCGACACTGGCACTGGCATATACTTTGCTGCATCTGCAACACCTCATCGCCGCTGCGGCCCGGAACATCTGTGGAATGGATTGCGCATCTGGCCCATGCCGGCACCTTGCTGATCGTCAACGCATTGCTCGCGGCGGTGTCCTCGGCGATGTTCCTGGCGCTGTACGTCACCGGCCGCAAGGAACGGCACGCGCGCAGCCTGTTGCTGCTGACGCTGAGCTACGCCGTGTTCACCCTGGGCTTCGGCACCCTGCTGGCGCCGGCCTGGCACTACATGGAAGTCTGGGTCGCGCCCGCCGGCAACGTCACCCTCGACGTGGCCACCGCACTGACACTGGTGGCGGTAAACGCCTACCTGCGACGCCCACTGCTGCAGTGGACATTGCTGGTCCCGATCGCGCTGCTCTGCGCGCTGGAACTCTACAGCCTGCACTACACAGGCCTCGATCACCGCATCATGGTGATCTTCGGCGGCCTGGTGCGCGGCATGCTGACCCTGGCCACCGCGGTGGCGCTGTGGCGACACGCCGACAGCACCGTGCGCACGCCGGCGCGCTTCACGGCCGTCTTCCATTTCCTGTGGGCCGGCATGGTCGGGCTGCGGGTGGTCTGGTGGGCCTTCCATCCCGACGTCGATACCAGCTACGACCCGACCACCAACTTCGGCCTGCTCTCGCGCATCGTGCTGACCGCCAGCATCACCCCCGGCTTCCTGTGGATGCTGACCCGCGAAATGAACGCGGAACTGCGGCGGCACGCCTCGCAGGATCCACTCACCGGGGTCACCAACCGCCGGGTGATGTGGGAGCGCGGCGAGGCGGCGACCCTCGATGCCGCACGCAAGCGGGCGTCGATCGCGGTGCTGATGATCGACGTGGACCATTTCAAGGCGATCAACGACCGCTTCGGCCATGCGGTCGGCGACCAGGTGCTGGTCGCCATCGCGCAGACCCTGACGCAGCACATCCGCATGCCGGACCTGCTGGCGCGCATCGGCGGCGAGGAGTTCATGGTGCTGATTCCGCAGGGCGACGAGGCGTCGGTGCGCGATCTCGCCGAGCGCCTGCGGCGGCGCATCGAGCAGCAACAGATCGATGCTGCGCCGGAGGCGCCGCTGGTGTGCACGGTGAGCATCGGCTACTGCCTGTCGCCCGGGGCACAGGCGTCCTGGCAGACCCTGGTGCTGGCCGCCGACCAGGCGCTGTACGCGGCCAAGCGCGCCGGCCGCAACCGGGTCGCCGGCACCACCATCACATGAACGCGCGCGGCGCGCGGCACACCACGCGCGTGGCGCCGGCGGCATGAGCGCCTGGCATCCGTCCCTGTACCGGCAGTGGTTCGCCGTCGCCCCCGCCACGGCGTTGCGGCGCCAGCCGCTGGCGGTGTCGGTGATGGACCGGCATGCGGCGATCGCGCGTTGCGCCGATGGCGGCCTGCTGGCGCTGGAAGACCGCTGCCCGCACCGGCACGCGCCGCTGTCGGCCGGCTGCGCCACCGGCGACGGCCTGTCCTGCCCCTATCACGGCTGGCGCTTCGACCGCGCCGGCGCCCTGCGCGAGATCCCCGGCCTGCCGCCGGGGCAGGCGCCGCCGGCGGTGCGGGTCCGCGCCTTCGCCGCGCGCGAACACGACGGCCTGATCTGGCTGCGTCCCGATCCGGAAGGCGCGGACGCGCCCTCGCAACTGGTGCAGGCGCTGCAGCCGTCGGCGCGGCGCTTCCTGTGGCGCACGCGCTGGGATGCGCACGTGGTCGATGCACTGGAGAACTTCCTGGACCCGCTGCACACCCATCTTCTGCATCCGGGGCTGGTGCGGCGCGGCGGCGCGCGCACCGCCATGCGCGCCGAGCTGCGCCACACCGACGAAGGCTTCCACGTCGACTACCGCGGCGCCGCGGCGCAGAGCGGCTGGCTGTACCGGTTGTTCGAGTCGCCGCGCATCCTGGAACGCGCGCATTTCGCCGCGCCCGGCAGCGCGCAGATCGAGTACCGCTACGCGCGCGGCGGCCGCGTGCGGATCAGCCTGCACTTCACCCCGCTCGACGCGCGCAGCACCGACGTCTTCGCCAGCCTGCACGTGGAGGGGCGCTGGGCGCCGGCGTGGGCGGTGCGGCTGCTGGTGTGGCCGCTGCTGCGCCGGGTCGGCGAACAGGACCGACGCATGCTCGCGCTGCAGTCGCGCAACCTGCAGCGCTATCCGGGCGCGCGCGGTGCCTCCACCGCGCTGGACCTGGTGCGCGAACCGCTGCGGCGTTACTGGGACGGCGAGCCGCTGCCGGCACCGGGCAGCGGCCACGACGTGGAACTCATGCTGTGACCGCGCCGAGCCGCTGCAGCACATCCGCCAATGGGGCCGGACGCCCGAGCAGATAGCCCTGCACGCCGCCGCAGCCGTGCGCGCGCAACCAGCGCAGCTGCGCCTCGGTCTCCACTCCTTCGGCGACCACGTCCAGCCCCAGGCAATGGCCCAGAGTCAGCAGCGCCTGGCAGATCGAGGCGTTGCGTGGATCGCGGTCCACCTCGGCGACGAAGCTGCGATCGATCTTCAGCGTGTCCAGCGGCAGGTCGCGCAGATACGCCATGCTGGAGAAGCCGGTGCCGACGTCGTCCAGGGCCACGCGCACGCCCAGCGCGCGCAGTTGCCGCAGCACGTCGCCGGCCTGCTGCGGCTGCCGCATCAGGCTGCTCTCGGTCAGCTCCAACTGCAGGCCGTTGGCGGCCAGCCCGGCCTCGGCGCAGGCCTGCACCAGGTCGGCGACCAGATCGCCGTCGAAGAACTGCAGCGCCGACACGTTCACCGCCACCGGCAGGTCCGGCCATCCGTGCTCGACCAGGGCCCGACGCGCCCGCGCCGCCGCGCGCATCACCCAGCGCCCCAGCGGCAGGATCAGCCCGGTGTCCTCGCACAACTGGATGAACGCATCCGGCGCGATGAAACCGCCATCGGCCTGCGGCCAGCGGATCAGGGCTTCCAGTTCGCGCGGCGCGCCGCTGACGGCGTCCATGATCGGCTGGAAATACAGCTCGAACTCCTGGCGCTCGATCGCCTGCTGGATGCGCCCGGCCAGGCGCAGGCGTTCGCCGGTGCGCGCGGCCATGGCGCGGTCGAAGCGCACCAGGCTGCGGCCCTCTGCCTGCGCCGCATGCGCGGCCTGCGCGGCGCTGCCGATCGCCTCGTCGGCATCGGCGGCATCGTCCGGACACAGCGCCACGCCGATGTGCGCCTGCAGCTGCTGAGCGAATTCGCCGCCCTGCACCGGTGCGTACAGCGCCTCCTGCAGCGCCTGCAAGGCCAGCGGCAGCGCCTGCGGGTCCAGGATCGCCAGCACGAAGTCCTGCGCCGGCTGGTGCGCGCTCAGCCCGAAGCGCTCGCCGAGCGCGCGGATGCGCTCGGCCACTGCGCAACGCACTGCATCGCCGACGGCGCGGCCGAGGGTGTCGCCGATCAGGCCCAGGCCACGCACCTGCACGTAGGCGATGGCGTAGCCGCCACGCTGCGCGCGCAGGGCTTCGGCCAGCGCCCGCGGCTTGAGCAGGCCGGTGCTGAATTCGTGGCGTGCGAGATAGGCCAGTTCGCGTTCGTGGGCCAGGCGCTCGGTGACGTCCTCGGCCAGGATCAGCCGCGCCGGCACGCCGCCGAACTCCAGGTCGGCGCTGTGGATGCATACCGACAGCAGGCTGCCGTCCTTGCGCCGATGCGTCCACACGCTCGGCGCGTCGAAGCCCTCGCGCGGTTTGCGCACGTCCTGCAGCAAGCGCTCCGCGTCCTCCGCCGGGCGCAGGTCGCGCAGGTCCATCGCCAGGAATTCCTCGCGGCTGTAGCCGTACTGGCGCACCGCGGCCTGGTTCACTTCCAGGAAGCGCAGGCTGTCCACGGCGAACACCCAGTAAGGCAACGGATTGCGATCGAACACCAGGCGGAACTGGCGCTCGGCATCGAGCAGGCGCGCGTGTGCCGCCACCCGGTCGCTGACATCCTGCACCGCGCCGGTCATGCACACGCCCTCGCGGGTGTGCACCAGCGCGCCGCGTGCGGCCAGCCAGCGCAGGCGTCCATCGGGCAGGTGCATGCGATAGACGGTGTTGTAGTCCGCGCGCCCTTGCGCCGCGTCCTCGTACAGCTGCGTCACCCGTGCGCGATCCTCGTCGTGGATCCGCGCCAGGAACGCCTCGATGGGCAGTTGCATGCGCTGCAGGCCGAACATCGCGCCGGTCGGTTCGGACAGGCGCAGCACGCGCCGCGCGATGTCGACGCGCCAGGTGCCGATGCCGCCCATGCCGTGCGCCAGGCGCAGATCCTCGTCGCCACGCCGCAGGCGCTGCAGCAGGTGGCGTTGGCGACGCTCGGCGCGGCGCAGGCTGACCAGCAGATAGGCCAGGCCGAGCAGGTACAGCACGTACACCAGCGCCGCCGCCGCGACGAACCACCACCAGCCGGACAGCGTCTCGCGCAGCCCCACCCCGGCGACTGCCAGCAACGGATGCGCACCGCCGCCGCTCAGCGCCAGGATCCGCGGTGTCCCGTCGAAGACATCGCGGCGTACCCCCAGGGCGCCGCCGTGCGGCATCGGCTGCGCCAGCGCGATCGGCAGACGTGGCTGGCCGGCCGCGAGCGGACGGCTGGCGGCCAGCAGCACGCCCTGCGCGTCGGTCAGCGCGACGATGCCGTCGCGCCCGCTGTCGGTGCCCTGCACGATGCGTTGCAACGCGGCCACCCGCCATTGCGCCTCGACCCAGCCATCGGTGCCCCACGGGACCGCCACGCGCACCACCGCCTCGCCATCGGCCAGGCGCACTGGCGGACTCACGCAGACCCGGTCGCCGCAGCGCGCGCGCGGCATCCATGCGCGCAGTTGCGGATCGCCCGTGCCGCCGAAGCGGCGTTGGCCCTGCACATCCAGCAGGGCCACGTCGCGCAGTTCCGGGTGCCGCGCCTGCAGGCCGTGCAGCGAGGCGGCGATCAGCTCGGGCGCCCGCATCGGCGTCTCCGCCAGCAGCGCCTGCGCACTCAGGCCCTCGCCATGCAGGGCCTGGCCGAGATTGTCCAGTTGCAACTGCAGCAGGCGGTCGCTGCCGGTGGCCAGGGCCAGGCTCTGCCGCTGCGCTGCGGCCAGGCGGTTGTGGCGGTCCTGCGCCAGCACCAGCACCAGGCCGGCGGCCAGCAGCACCGCCAGCGCCACGCCCCAGGTCGCGATCGCCCGCAACGGCGCGCGCGTGACGCGACGCAGGCTGTGCCGAAAGCGACGGTCACGCTTCCTGTCGGCGAGCGGGTTCGGCGGCATCGAGGGTCGGGAGTGCGGCCTGGGATCGGCGATCTTGACCATCCGTGACGCGATACTGCGTTCAGCGATGCGGATAAATCATTCAGTCCGCTGCGGCCACTGCGCCAGTGCCTGCGTCGTCAGTCCCACCCGTCGGCACGCACGCGCGGCGATGCCATCGTGCAGTGCCACCCGGAACAGCGGCGCCACCTGCTGCAGCAACCAGGCCGGCACCGTCGGGCCGGTGCGCTGCAGCCGTGCCTGCCGCAGCAGGGCGCTGGCCCATGGCGGCAGCAAGGCCGCGCCGGCGCCCAGGAACAGTTCGCGCGACAGCCCCGGCGCCGGCACCGGCAGACGCAGCCCGGACAGCACCGCCAGCACCTCGCGCGAGCGCGCATCCACCCGCAGCAGCGGCCGCTGCCGCGCGAAATAGTCCAGCACCGCCGCCTCGCTGGCCGGGACGTCGCGCGCGCCCAGCGCTTCGGCGACGCGCCGGCCTTCGTCGTAATAGCGGTCGGCGATCGCCGCCGGCACCGCGCGGCAGTAGCGGCGGTAGCCCTGCAGGAAGCCGTAGGCCTCGGTCACGTGGACCCAGGTCAGCAGCGCCGGATCGTCGGCGGCGTAGGCGAGCCCGTCGGGCGTGTGGCCGCGCACCCGCGTGTGGATCGCACGCACACGGGCGATCTGGCGCTGCGCCGCGTCGGCGGGCGCGTAGCTGGTGGCGGCGACGAACTGGGTGGTGCGGCGCAGGCGCCCGACCAGATCCTCGCGAAAGTTGGAATGGTCGTAGACCCCGGCCAGCGCCAGCGGATGCAGGGTCTGCAGCAGCAGCGCACACAGCCCGCCGGCCAGCATCCCGGGAAACTCGGCATGGATGCGCCAGGTGACGCTGTCCGGACCGAACAGGCCCACATCGCCGAGCGGCTGGTCGTAGTCGATGGCGTCGCGCTCGCGCGGGAACGCGCCCAGCACCCAGCGGCGGATCTGCGCGGTGGCCGGAGCGGAGAGGGTGCGTAGCAGCGGGGGCATGCGCCGATGGTAGCGAAACCGGCGCGAGCGCCGTGCGATGGCGTATGGCGCGCCGCGGCCGCGCCGCATGTGCGACCGCAGCATGCACTTTGCGGCCGCTGTGCTAGAAAGAAGCTGCCTCAAGATCGCCAACCGACGTTCCGCGTCCGTCACCGCATCTGCAAGGAGCCCGTCATGCTCGCTCTGTTCAAAGGCTTGGGATTGCTGCTCGAGGACAACGCGCTGCACCAGCGCTCGTTTCCCGAACAGGTCGCGCACTGGCAACACAAGAGCGAGGCGCAGATCCGCGAAGAGGTCGCGTTGCTGGCCAAGGCCAAGCAGCAGTGGCTGGTGGCGTCGATCATCGGCTGGCAGGCGATCTCGCTGATCCTGCTCGGCGTGATCACCGCGCAGTTGTGGCAGCACGACTACCACCTGACGTTCTCGCGCATCGTCATCGTGGTCACCTCGTGGGTGGCGATCCTGTTCGTGATCTGGTTCATCGCCAACATGTTCGACCGCACCGCCGGCTTCGAGCGCTGGCTCACCGCGTTCAACAGCCGCGAACCGCTGTCGGCCGATGCCGACACCGTGGAGTGCGTGGCCGACGCGCTGAACATGGCGCGCAAGTATCCGGAGATCCTCGCCTACAAGCGCGAGGTGGTGGCCAACCGCGAACTGCGCCACGAGGACATCCGGATCATGCGCGAGATGGGCCGCATCCGCCTGCATGCCGAACTGGTCGCCTCGCTAATCCAGTTCGAAGGCACGCCGCCCGGCGGCCAGCCCGGCGTGTTCCGCGTCGCCGGCTGAGTCGGCCGCACACGCATCTCACGCGCGCCGTCTGCGATAGACGGCGCGCCCGCCGATCCGACATCACGCGCGGGCGCGACTCGGGCGCAACACGCGCACAGTCGGTCGTGATCCGCGCGTCCGACGGCGTGTGCGCTCAAGCCCGCGATCGCCGCAAGGGCGCAATGCCACGGCGATGCCAGCCCCCAGTCAAACCGCACCGACCCGACGCAGCCGGCGTCAGCCGACCGCGGTGACACAGGGCATTCCCAACGCCCGTTTCGCGAAATATAATCATTCTCGATTAGAACTTTCGCCCCACGCTCTCGATGACACTGCATCCCCTTTCGTGCGCCTGCCTGCTGGGCATGGCGCTGTCCCTGCCTGCGCACGCCGCCAGTGCCGACACCGCCTCGGACGCCGACAGCGGCGCCGATGCCGCACAGGCGACCGCCCTGCCCACGGTGCAGGTGCGCGCCGACGCGCAGAGCGGCTTCCGCGCCACCGGACCGGTGCAGGCCGACAAGTCGGATGCGCCGCTGGCGCAGACGCCGTTCTCGATCACCGTGGTGCCGCGCGCGCTGCTGGACAGCCAGCAGGCGCGCACCCTGTCCGATGCCCTGCACAACGTCTCCGGGGTCGTCGCCAACACCTACGGCCGGCGCGGCTGGGACGACCTGATCATCCGCGGCCAGACCGCCTCCGACGCGCTGTTCGTCGACGGCCTGCGCACCGCCGACAGCAACCGCGTGGCCGAGCAATTGTTCGGCGTGCAGCAGGTGGAGGTGCTGAAGGGCCCGGCCTCGCTGCTGTACGGACAGGTGCTGCCGGGCGGCCTGGTCAACCTGATCAGCAAGCGTCCCGGCGCCGAGCCGATGCGGCGGGTCGACCTGGGCGTGGGCAGCGACGGCCTGCGCCAGGGCAGCGTCGATCTCAACCAGCCGCTGTCGGCCGACGGCAAGGTGGCGCTGCGCCTCAATGCGCTGGCGATGAACAGCGACGACCCGACCGACCACGTGTACTTCCGCAGCCGCTGGATCGCCCCGTCGCTGTCGCTGGACCTGGGCCCGCGCACCGACTTCGTGCTGCTGACCAGCTATCAGGAACGCGACTACATCCGCCAGCAGGGCCTGCCCTGGGAAGGCAGCGCCGAACCCAACCGCAACGGCAGGATCGACCGCGCGCTGTTCACCGGCGAACCCGGGCAGCGGCCGTACCACAGCCATCAGAGCCGGATCGGCTACGTGCTCGATCACCGCTTCGACAATGGCTGGAGTCTGCACCACGCCGCGCGCTGGCAGAGCTTCGGTCTGGACGGTTTCCTGATCGCCAACAACGGCCTGGCCGCCAACCTGCGCACCCTGCGCCGTACCGCCACCCAGCAACAGTTCGACGGACGCACCTGGGTGCAGGACACCTACCTGCAGGGCGGCTTCGCCACCGGCACCTGGCAGCACACCGTCACCGCCGGCCTGGACGCGTTCAAGACCTGGGAATGGAACGTGCAGTCGACCTGCCGCGTCGGCAATCTCGACGTGTACGCGCCGGTCTACGGCAGCGCCGTGACCTGCCCGGCCCGCCCCACCCGCGACAACCTCAGCGTGGTGACCTCGGGCGGCCTGTACCTGCGCGACCGCATCCAGTTCGCGCCGGACTGGCAACTGCTGCTGGGCCTGCGCCACGACCGCAGCCGCAACCGCAGCGAGGACCGGCTGGCCGGCAGCGACACGCGCACCGACAACAGTGCCACGACGGGTTCGGCAGCGCTGATGTTCGACGCCGGTGGCGGGCTGCGCCCGTATGTCAGCGTCGCCACCTCGTTCTATCCCAACGTCGGCGTCGATGCGCAGGGCGCGCAGTTCGATCCCGAGCGCGGGCGCCAGGTGGAACTGGGCGTCAAGATGGAAGTCGGCAGCGGCACCAGCCTGAGCATGGCGCTGTACGACCTGCGCCGGCGCAACGTGCTGCAGACCGATCCGTTCAACGACGGCTACAGCATCGCCGTGGGCGAACAGCGCAGCCGCGGCCTGGAGCTCAACGCCGCCGCCGACCTGGGCAACGGGTTGAGCCTGTTCGGCGGCTACGCCTACACCGATGCCGTGGTCACCGACGACGGTGGCCAGCGTGTCAGCACGGTCGGCAGCCGCCTGAACAACGTGCCGCGGCATAGCGGTTCTGTGTGGCTGCAGTACACCGCCCACGGCGCGGCCGACGGCTGGAGCGTCAGCGGCGGCGCCCGCGCCGAAGGCGAGAAGACCGCCTACGGCCATCGCATTCCCGGCTACCTGGTGTTCGATGCCGGCCTGGGCTACCGCCAGGGCCATTGGCGCTACGCGCTGAACCTGAAGAACGCCTTCGACCGCGACTACTTCACCGGCGGCCTGCAGCGCGCGGTGGCTCTGGGCGACCCGCGCACGCTGTTGTTCTCGGTGGGCGTGGATTACTGAGTGGGTGCGCGTCGTTGCGCACGACGCGACGCCGTTCGTGCCAGCGTGCTGTGGGATCGCGGGACAGCGTCCTGTGGGAGCGGCTTCGGTCGCGACGCGAGAGGCCATCCGGCGGCTCCGTTGCAGAGGCGTCGGGACTGAAGTCCCTCCCACAACGGCAGCGATCCGATTGCGATAGTCGGATGCAAGGCGGATACGGCGACGCGATGCGTCGGTCGACCTCGCATCCGGGTCGCGGCTGAAGCCGCTCCGACGGTGCCGATCTTCGGACCGCAACGAGGCATCGCGCAGGAGCGGCGTCAGCCGCGACGCATGACGTCGTCCGACGGCTCTGCGGCAATGCCTCTCAACGGCTTCAGCCGCAACGCGCGACGTCCGACAGCTCCGCGGTAATGCCCGCGTGGGGGCGACTTCGGTCGCGACGCAAGACGCCATCCGGCAGTTCCATTGCAGACGCGTCGGGACTGCAGTCCCTCCCACAACAGCCGCGGCCATCGTGCATCGCTGGTTGTGTCGGAAGATCGTATCGACCAGCGTTCGCTATCGCCTCTCACTCGCGCCCGCAGGCCGACGCCGGTGCATCCGACACCACGCACTGGCGGAAGTCGCGTGGCAGCCCGGCGATCTCGCGGCGCTGACCGATCGGCAGATCGAAGGCCTGCAGCACGCGCGGATTGCAGGCAGCGCCATCGCCGCCGCTGACCTGCGGCGATGCCGTGCAGGCGGCGTAGACCTGGTAGTGGCAGCGCCCGCTGCGGCTGTCGATGCAACGGAACGTGGCCAGGCCACCGCGATACGTAGTGCGGCTGAAGAGCAGCGGCACGCCGCGTTCGCTGGCCTGCACCACGGTCTCGCGGCGGGCGCCCATGGACAGGTCGAGATCGGCATGTCCCTGGCAGCCGAACAGGCCGAGCAGGCACGACCACAGCACGGAGAGCAGACGCATGGCGGAGATTCCTTGTTCCAGTGCGAAGCGAGGGAATGCGCGGCTACATGCCGCGGAACAGGCTCATGTACGGCTGGCTGACGGTCAGGACCTCGTCGCGGTGGCGCAGCTTCAGCCGGCCCTTGCCGGTGTCGTCGCGCACCACCGAGGCCACCGCCTTGAGGTTGACGATGGTGGAGCGGTGGATCTGCCGGAACGCCGCCGGATCGAGCACGTCCAGCAGCTCGCGCAAGGAGGTGCGCAGCACCGCCTCGCCATCCCGGGTGAGCACCGTGGTGTACTTGCTGTCGGCCTGGAAATACAGCACGTCGTCGAGCAGGATCAGCCGCGTCTCGCGGCCGCTGCTGGCGGTGACCCAGGCCAGCGGTGGCGGCGCCGACGGCGCGACCGGGCGCTGCTGCAGACGCTGCAGCAGCGCGTCGAGCACCGCTGGATCCGGCCCCTGCGGCGCCCGTGCCTGCAGCCTCTGTACCGTGGCCTGCAGACGCTCGCGCACGATCGGCTTGAGCAGGTAGTCCACCGCGCCGTGCTCGAACGCATCGATGGCGTACTGGTCGTAGGCAGTGACGAACACCACCTGCGTGTGCGGGCTCAGTTCGCCCAGCGCGCGCGCCACCTCGATGCCGCTGAGCCCGGGCATGCGGATGTCCAGGAACGCCACCTGCGGGCGCAGCTCGGCCAGCCGTTCCAGCGCGCTGGCGCCGTCCTCGCACTCGGCGACGATGCGCAACTCCGGCCACACCTCGCCCAGCAGCGCGACCAGCGCATCGCGCAACAGGGTTTCGTCCTCGGCGACGATCGCGTCAGTCATGGTGCGCTCCCGTGTGCATCGCCACCGGCGCCGGCAGTGGCGGCGGCGGCGGCGTCGTCCCCGCCGGCCACGGCAGGGTGATGGTGGCGGCCACGCCGCTGGGGAAGTTGGAGACGATGGCGAAGCTCGCCGCGCCGGCATAGGTGAGGCGCAAGCGCTCGCGCAGATTCTTCAGGCCGATGCCGGTGCCGCTGGACTGGGTGTTGAAGCCCAGGCCGTCGTCGGCCACAGTCAGGGTGACGTGGTCGTCGACCGCGCGCGCCAGGATCCAGATGGTGCCGCCGCCGGGCTTGGGTTCCAGACCGTGCTTGATCGCGTTCTCCACCAGCGTCTGCAGCATCATCGACGGCAGCGGCAGCGTCTTCATCGTCTCCGGCACCTGCACCTGCAGTTGCAGGCGCGCGCCCATACGGATGCGCAGGATTTCCAGGTAGGCCTGGGTCCGCTCGAGTTCGTCGCCGAGCGAGCTCATCGCGTCCTCGGTGCTGGGCAGCGAACGCCGCAGGTACTGGATCAGATAGCCCAGCATCAGGTCGGCGCGCGGCGGATCGGTCCGCGCCAGCACCTGTGCACTGGCCAGCGTGTTGTAGAGGAAGTGCGGCTCGACCTGCGCGTGCAGCAGGTTCAGCCGCGCCACGGTCAGCTCCTGCTCGGTGGCGGCCTGTGTGGCGGCGGCCTGCTCGTCGCGGCGCAGCTCGGCCACGCGCCGCGCCAGCGCACGACCCAAGGCTTCGGCGTTCTCGTAGTTGCTGCCCTCGTCGACCGCGAACAGGTCGATCCAGGCGCTGGCATCCGGCTCCAGCAGCAGGGTCAGGCTGCTGGTGCCGGTGCCCGGGGTCACCGTCGCCACCACCTGGTTGCGCTTGACCGCGAAGCGCGCGGCCAGGTTCCAGCGCGACGGCGGGCGGCCGTTGTAGGGATCGATGCGACGCACCTTGGCGCGCACCTGCAGGCTGTCCAGCGTGCTTTCCACCTCTTCCACCCGTGGCAGCTCGCGCACCGCCGCATCCAGCAGTGCGAACGCCTCATGGGTGTCCAGCGGGATCTCGATCTGGCGCCGCTGGCGGCTGGCCAGGGTGCCCCAGTCAAGGCGCCCGGCGATCAGCCAGACCTTGCGCAGGTGGGTGATGCCGGCGATCAGCGCCGACAGCATCAACAGCATCGCCAACAGGCCGAACAGCCAGCCCGGTCCGGAATTCATACCGTAGAACAACCCGGCCCAGACGAAGGCGGCGACAACCACCGCCACTGCCCAGGCGCACAACAGGCGAACGAGGAAGAACAGGCTGGCGAGCATGGCGGCCGGGGACTGGGAAGTTCCGGCGAGGATAGCCGCGGCGTCGCACGGCGCCAGCGGCGTGCGACGAAACCGCCGCTGGCGAGGATGGGACCTGGCCTTGGCAGGACGAAACCGCAGCCCAGCCGCACGCCGAGGCGGCGGCGCCATTCCAGGCGACAGCGCGCCCTACAGCCGGCTCACGCTGCGGATGCGGATCTCGCTGCTGTCCACGCCGTGGCGTTGCGCCGCCTGCGCCCGCATGTGACACAGCAGCCGCTCCGGATCCAGCGGCGCCGGCTCGGCCCAGGTGTGCGCCAGGGTGCCCCAGGCCACGCGCTGGCCGAAACTGTAGGCCTCGTAGTCGGCCAGGTAGTGGCGCGCGCGCTCAGGTGCCGACGTGGACATCGCCTTCGTAGCCGTTGCAGCCCAGGTGTTCGAGCGCGATCGACAGCGCCAGCGCGTAGCCCTGCGCGCAGTAGCCGCCAACCTGGCCCAGCCGCTGCCCCGACGCCGCGCACAGGCAGGCTTCGCGGCGATCGCTGGCATCGTCGTGCACTTCCACGTAGGGCCGGCGCAGGTGCGCGACCGCGTCGGCGGTGATGGCGCTGTCCGAGCACGCGCCCGGATCCAGCAGCAGCATCTCCACCCCGGCCTGGTCGGCCTGGGCCAGTGCCTGCAGCAGTTCGCGCTCGCTGGCGCAGCCGCGCACGGCCAGGGTCTTGCCGGCGCGGCCGGCATGGGCGAGCAATTGCCGCATCACCGGTGGGGCGATGCGGGCCGGGCGGCCGCGATGGCCGGCCACGCAGTCCGGGCCACGGAGCAACAGGATCGACATGGCGGCGCCCTCAGTTGGCCAGCGCCGCGCGCGCGCCGAGCCGGCGCTGCGCCACGCCCAGGGCGATCGCGTAGCTGTCGGCGAGCGCACCGTTGGCGATCACCGTCAGCAACGGCATGTGCCGCGGATGCAGCAGCGGTTCCAGCGCCTGCGCGCTGGCATCGTGCACCTCGATGTACGGATGGCCCAGCGCATCCAGCGCCGCGCACAGCTGCGCGCCATGGTCGGCCAGCTCCGACGCCGGCAACTCACCGGAATCCAGCAGCACCAGCTCGGTGTCGTCGCACGCGCCTTGCTGCAGCCGCGCCACGATCTGCGCGGCATCGGCACAGGCCACCGGCACCACCTGCGCGGCATGGGAAGCGGCCAGACACTGCGCCGCGGCGATGGCCGACGCATCGCGATGCGGGCCCTGGATCAGCAGAATCGACATGGAACACATCCAACGGAAAGGACGTGGCGCAGTCTGCGCGCGCGCCGCGTAAGCGTTCCATGCCGATGGAGGGCGTGGGGCGTAAAGCTTGCGTAAGCCGGGAATCGGGAATGGAGAATGGAGAATGGAGAATCGTTGAGCGCAAGCCGGGAACGTTCAGCCAACGACACGCCGCTTTTCCGATTCCCCATTCCCCAATCCCCATTCCCGGCTTTATGCGATCATCCCCCGCTTCCCGCCGCCGCCGGACCCGCCATGACCCAAACCGCCCTGCGCCGCGATGTCGGCCCGTTCGCCCTGATGCTGACCGGCCTCGGTTCGATCATCGGTTCCGGTTGGCTGTTCGGCGCCTGGCGCGCCGCCGGGCTGGCCGGCCCCGGTGCGATCTGGGCCTGGGTGCTGGGCGCGGCGATCGTCACCACCATCGCCCTGGCCTATGCCGAGCTGGGCGCGATGTTCCCCGAGTCCGGCGGCATGGTCCGCTACAGCCACTATTCGCACGGTTCGCTGGTCGGCTTCATCGCCGGCTGGGCCAACTGGATCGCGATCGTGTCGGTGATCCCGGTGGAGGCCGAGGCCTCGGTGCAGTACATGGCCTCCTGGCCCTGGCAGTGGGCGCAGGATCTGTACGTGCAGCAGCCCGGCGGCGCTGGCGAGCTGTCGGTGCCCGGCCTGTGCATCGCCGCGGTGCTGGTGCTGGTGTATTTCCTGCTGAACTTCTGGAGCGTCAAGCTGTTCGCGCGCTCCAACAGCCTGATCACCGTGTTCAAGCTGGTGGTGCCGGCGCTGACCGGTGTGGCGTTGATCGCCAGCGGCTTCCACAGCGAGAACTTCAGCGTCGGCCTGCACGGCGGCAGCCACACCATCGACTTCGCCGCGGTGCTCACCGCGGTGGCCACCGCCGGCATCGTGTTCAGCTTCAACGGCTTCCAGAGTCCGGTGAACCTGGCCGGCGAGGCGCGCAATCCCGGGCGCAGCATCCCGTTCGCCGTGCTCGGCTCGATCGCGCTGGCCACGGTGGTCTACGTGCTGCTGCAGGTCGCCTATCTGGGCGCCGTGCCGCCGGACCTGCTGGCCAAGGCCGGCTGGCACGGCATCGACTTCCGCTCGCCGTTCGCGCAGCTGGCGATCATCGTCAACCTGCACTGGCTGGCGATGCTGCTGTACGTGGACGCCTTCGTCAGCCCCAGCGGCACCGGCATCACCTACACCGCCACCACCGCGCGGATGATCTACGGCATGGAGCGCAACGGCACCATGCCCAAGGTACTGGGCCGGATCCATCCGACCTGGGGCGTGCCGCGCCCGGCGATGTTCTTCAACCTGCTGGTGTCCTACCTGTTCCTGTTCTTCTTCCGCGGCTGGGGCACGCTGGCGGCGGTGATCTCGGTGGCGACGATCATTTCCTACCTGACAGGCCCGATCAGCGCCATGGCGCTGCGCAAGCACGCGCCGGAGATGCACCGACCGCTGCGCATCGCCGGCCTGCCGGTGCTGGCCGCCGCCGCCTTCGTGCTGGCCACCGAACTGCTGTACTGGGCGCGCTGGCCGCTGACCGGCGAGATCATCCTGCTGATGCTGGTGGCCCTGCCGGTGTACGCCTACTACCAGCAGCGCGACGGCTGGAAGGATTTCCGTCGGCACCTGCGCGGCGCCAGCTGGCTGATCGCCTATCTGCCGACCATCGCCCTGCTGTCGTGGGCCGGCAGCACCACCTTCGGCGGCCACGGCTACCTGTCCTACGGGCCGGACCTGGTGGTGGTCGGCGTGGTCGCGCTGGGCTTTTACTTCTGGGGCGTGCGCGCCGGCTGGCGCACCCCCTCGCTGCAACAGGCCAGCGGCGGCTGAGCCGCGGCGGCGCTCAGCCGCCGCGCAAAGTTTGCAGCGCGCGCGACAGCAACGTGGCGCCGCTGAAGCCGGCCAGCGCGCACAATCCTGCCGCGGCGGCCAGCGCACCGATCTCGGCGTGATCGCCGAACAGCGCGATCGCCGAGCCGATGCACGCTGCCGAGAACCCGGCGCCGACCAGACCGATGCGCAAATGCGCGCGCCAGCCGCGCAGATGCGGCCAGGCGCGTACTGCGACCAGGCCGGTCAGCAAGGCCGGCAAGACGCCGAACAGGTAGGAATACAGCGCGATCCCCAGCAGCATCAGCAGCCCGCCGCCGATGTCACCGAGGTGAGCGCCGCCCCAGAGCCACGCGACCGCCATCACCGGCAGCAAGACCGCCGCAGTCCCCAGCGGCGGCCCTACCAATGGGAACGCCACGGCCACGCCGAGGTAGACCAGCCAGCGCGGCAGCGGATCGCTCCCCGCGTCGGCGCCCATCGGATCGGCGCCTTCCGCGCCCGCACCCGGCGGCGGATCCGCAGCCGCCTGCGGCGCAGGCGGCACTGGGGCGTGACTCACTTGGCGGGCGCGGCTTGGCGCTGTGCGGCGCTGGCGTCGCGGGTGGCGCGGAACTCGGAGTCGCGGC
The DNA here is from genome assembly GCF_009192905.1 of Xanthomonas sp. LMG 12459. Taxonomy (NCBI): domain Bacteria; kingdom Pseudomonadati; phylum Pseudomonadota; class Gammaproteobacteria; order Lysobacterales; family Lysobacteraceae; genus Xanthomonas; species Xanthomonas sp. LMG 12459. The sequence continues at coordinate 18,583 of NZ_NSGT01000086.1, read as the reverse complement.
TCCAGTTCGGCCACTGCGTCGAATTGGCGAGTTCCTCGCCCAGCGTGTACAGCACCTGCATGTCGCGCGCGGCGCCGGCGAAGGTCCAGTTCGGCTGCCATTCGTCGCCGGGCTGGTGGTAGCGCTTGGCGGTGTAGTCGTCCGAGGCGGCCTTGCCGGCCGCCACGCCGCCGTCCACCCAGTCCTGGCCGGCGGCGAAGGACAGCGCCGGCACGCCGCGCTTGGCGAAGGAGAAGTGATCCGAGCGGAAGAAGTAGCCGGCTTCCGGCTTCGGATCGGGCGTGTAGCGCAGGTCCCAGCCCTTGGCCACGCGCTTGAGGTCGTCGAGCAGTTCCAGCTTGGCGGTGCCGTAGATGCCGAAATCGCGCGACGGCCCGAACGGGCTCATGCCGTCCATGTTGATCACCGCCACCGTGCGCGCCAGCGGATACAGCGGCTTGGAGGCGTAGTACTCCGAGCCGAGCAGGCCCTTCTCCTCGGCGGTGACCGCCATGAACACCACCGAGCGCTGCGGCGCCGGGCCCTTGGCGAAGGCGCGGGCCAGTTCCAGCAGCGCGGCGACGCCGCTGGCGTTGTCCAGCGCGCCGTTGAAGATGCGGTCGCCCTTGGCGTCGGGTGCGCCCACGCCCAGGTGATCCCAGTGCGCGGTGTAGATGAGGGTGTCGTCCGGCCGGGTCTTGCCGGGCAGCCGCGCGACCACGTTGTGCGAGGTGATCACCTCCGACTTCACCGCGTAGTCGGCGTACAGGCGCTCGCCCTTCAGCTCCACCGGCTTGAAGTCGCGCGATTGCGCCTGCTTCTTCAGCGCATCGAAATCCAGCCCGGCGCGCTTGAACAGGTCCACCGCCAGGTCGCGCTGGATCCAGCCCTCCAGCTCCGGGTGCACCGACTTGGGATCGTCGCGGACCACGTCGAACATGCTGTTGGTGTTGGAGTTGGCGACGGTGGCCCAGCCGTAGGACGCCGGTGCGGTCTCGTGCACGATCAGCACGCCGGCCGCGCCCTGCCGCGCGCCTTCCTCGAACTTGTAGGTCCAGCGGCCGTAGTAGGTCATGCCCTTGCCGTCGAACGCGCCCTTGCCGGTTTCGAAATCGGGGTCGTTGATCAGCACCACCGCGATCTTGCCCTTCAGGTCCACGCCCTTGAAGTCGTCCCAGCCGCGCTCGGGCGCCTTGACGCCGTAGCCGACGAACACCAGCGGCGCGCCGTCCAGGGTCACCTGGCTGCTGCCGTCGAGCGCGGCGCGCACGGCGATCTGCTGGCCCTGGGTCAGGGCCTGGCGCTGGTCGCCGCTGGCGATGGCCAGCTGCGGGGTACCGACGATGTCGGCGCGGCGCAGCGGCACCGCCTGGGTCCACAGGCGCTTGCCGTCGCGCAGGTCGCCGCCGGGCTGCAGGCCGGCCGCCTGGAACTGCGCGCTGAGGTAGGCCACGGTCTTCTCCTCGCCCGCCGAGCCCGGGGCGCGGCCCTCGTAGGCGTCGGAGGCCAGTGTCTTGACGTCGGCGGACAAGCGCTTGGTGTCGAAGGTCGGTGCGGGCGGCGGTGCCGCCAGGCTGGCGCCGGACAGCGCAAGCGCCAGCAGGCTCACGATCGGTCGTTTCACGGAGTTCCCTCGGCAGACACAAAGAACCTCGAGTGTAGCGGCGCGGCCAGGCGATCGGCAGGGGCCGGGGCGGTTTGGGCGCGCGCGGTCGTTCGAGCGCTGATGTCATGGGGCGCGCCATCATCCCCGCGCATGCCGCGTGCCGCTGCGCGTGGGCGTAGCAGGGACGCGCGAGGAAATGGACGCTCGCCCGGGACTTCCGTGGCTCGAGCCCGCGGGCCGGCTGGCGCCCTGCGGCCGCAGGCCAGCACCGGCCGGGCCGCGGCAGCGCTCAGCGTCCGCGCAGCCGATCCAGCGCCAGCGAGAGCAGCATGGCGCCGACGCCCCCGGCAAGCACGCAAGATCCCAGCCAACTGCCGGGCTCGCGGAACGCGTCGCGGTGGCTGTTGATCCAGGCGATGAGCGCACCGACGCAGACGGCCGACATGGCGGCACCGATCACCCCCACCAGCAGATGCGCGCGCCAGCCACGCAGGCGGGGCCAGGCATAGGCGGCGAACAGGCCAGTCAACAGCCCCGGCAACGCGCCGAAGATGCAGGACATCAACGCCATGAGCAGGAGAAGCGGCAGCGCATCGCCGAAGCCGCCGGGCTGCCCCCACGTCCAGGAAAACGCCAACGGCAGACCGACGACCAGCGTGCCCAGGAGCGGCGCGACGATCGCGAACGCCAGCACCACGCCGCTGCGGACCAGCCAGCGCGGCGCCCCATTGCCCGGGGGCACGCCCTCCGGCTGCGCGCGCGCAGCGGTCGCGGTGTCCGCCGGGGCGACCGCCGCCGCAGCTTCGTCCATCCGTGCCGCCGCGGCCCCGGCGGCAACCGCCGGGGCAGGCGCCGGCGCTGCGGACGGCGGTAGCGGTTCCCGACTCACGCGCGCCGCGCTGCGCTGGCGCCGCGGCGCGCGCGGATGGCGGAATCGGGGCGCCAATGGGGCCACTGCACCGCGAAGGACAGGTTTGGACGTTGCACGAAGATCCCTCTCGGCAGGCATGAGCGGCCGAGTGTAGCGAGGCGGCCGCGGGACCGGCGAGGGCCGGGCACCCGCCAGACGTGCGCTGTCGCAAAAATTTATTGTGATAAACCGCTCAAATACGAACCTGAACATGCTCTAATGCCGCGCTCGCGCATCACGGGGCCGCGCCGATCCGGTGGCCACGCCGATCCGCGTGCCCCTCCCGGCCTCCACCCGAGCCGGGCGCGGCGTCCGTTGCCCCTACCCTCACTTGGGCCGCTCCGACTGCGGGGCCGGCCCGCTTCCGGAGACCTGCAGAGATGTCGATGTCCCCTCTCACCCGCATCACCCGTTGCGTGCTGGCCGCCGCGCTGCTGGCCGCCAGCGGTTCGGCCTGGAGTTACGCCGTCAGCAAAGGCACGGTGGTGGACGACCGCGGCAACGCGGTGCAGCTGCGTGGCGTCAACTGGTTCGGCTTCGAAGGCAGCGCGCACACCGTGCATGGCCTGTGGGCGCGCAACTGGAAGGACATGATCACGCAAATGCAGGGCCTGGGCTTCAATGCCGTGCGCCTGCCGTTCTGCCCGCAGACCCTGCGCGGCGTCGCGCCGACCAGCATCGACTACGGCCGCAACCCGGACCTGCAGGGCCTGAATTCGCTGCAGGTGCTGGACAAGGTGGTCAACGAGTTGAGCAGCCGCGGCATGTACGTGCTGCTGGACCACCACTCGCCCGATTGCCAGGGCATCTCCGAGCTCTGGTACACCGACTCCTACAGCGAGCAGCAGTGGCTCAGCGATCTGACGTTCGTGGCCAAGCGCTACGCGTCGGTGCCGGGCGTGATCGGCATCGACCTGAAGAACGAGCCGAACGGCCGCAACACCTGGGGCACCGGCAACCTCAAGACCGACTGGAACAAGGCGGTCGAGCGCGCCTCGGCGGCGGTGCTGAAGGTGGCGCCGAAGTGGCTGATCGTGGTCGAGGGCATCACCGACAACCCCACCTGCTCCAGCAGCTACGGCTACTGGTGGGGCGGCAACCTGGAACCGCTGACCTGCACCAAGCTCAACGTGCCGGCCAACCGCCTGCTGCTGTCGCCGCACGTGTACGGCCCGGACGTGAACTGGCAGCCCTACTTCGGCGACAGCAGCTTCCCGGCCAACATGCCGGCGATCTGGGAGCGCCAGTTCGGCCAGCTGACCCAGCTCGGTTACACCATGATGATCGGTGAGTTCGGCGGCAACGAAGGCCGCAACCAGGCGCAGGACCCGACCCTGCAGAAGGCGCTGATCGACTACCTGATCAAGAAGAACATCCGCAGCGGTTTCTACTGGGCCTGGAACCCGAACAGCCGCGACACCGGCGGCGTGCTCGACGACGACTGGACCACCGTGCGCACCGAGAAGATGACCGGGCTCAAGCGGCTGTGGGGCGACACCAGCGGCACCACGCCGACCCCGACGCCCACCCCGGAGCCGACGCCCACGCCGACCCCGGCCCCGGGCAGCGCCAGCTTCAGCACCAAGGTCATCGTCGACAGCGACTGGAACGCCGGCTACTGCGAACGCGTGCAGGTGACCAACAGCGGCAGCGCCACCGGCAACTGGGCGGTCACCCTGTCCATCAGCGGCACCGTCAACAACCTGTGGAACGCCACCTGGAAGCAGTCGGGCACCACCCTCAGCGCCAGCGGCGTGGACTGGAACAAGACCCTGGCCCCCGGCGCCACCGCCGAGTTCGGGTTCTGCGCCGCCCGCTGAAGACGGCGCCATCGCCCCGCGCAGCGCGCGGGGCTCAACCTCGACGGCAGCGTCCCACGACGCTGCCGTTGGCGTTTTCAGCAGGCGACGGCGCGCCCGTGGACATCACCACAGCTCCCGCGCGCAATCCGTGGACAAGCCCGTCTTCTGCAACGGCAGTCACGGCCGCCATGGCGGACACTGCCGATCATCGCCGCCAAGTATCCGCCCCCTTGGCCGGCGCACTCCGCACCGGCCACCCTCGGAGCATCGCGATGAACCGATCCCTGCATTCCCGCATTACCCGCTGCCTGCTGGCCGCGGCGCTCGTGGTCGCCAGCGGCTCGGCCTGGAGCTATGCCATCAACCAGGGCAAGGTGGTGGACGACGCCGGCAACGCCGTGCAATTGCGCGGCGTCAACTGGTTCGGTTTCGAGACCTCGCAGCACACCGTGCACGGTCTGTGGGCGCGCAACTGGAAGGACATGATCACGCAGATGCAGGGCCTGGGCTTCAACGCCGTGCGCCTGCCGTTCTGCCCGCAGACGCTGCAGGCGGTCTCGCCCGGCAGCATCGACTACAGCCGCAATCCGGACCTGCAGGGCCTGAACTCGCTGCAGCTGCTCGACAAGGTGATCAACGAACTCAGCAGCCGCGGCATGTACGTGCTGCTCGACCACCACACCCCGGACTGCAACGCGATCTCCGAACTCTGGTACACCGGCAGCTACAGCGAGCAGCAATGGCTGAATGATCTGAGCTTCGTCGCCAAGCGCTACGCGTCGGTACCGGGGGTGATCGGCCTGGATCTGAAGAACGAGCCGCACGGCGCCGCCACCTGGGGCAGCGGCAATGCCGCCACCGACTGGAACAAGGCCGCCGAACGCGCGTCGGCGGTGGTGCTGAACGCGGCGCCGAACTGGCTGATCGTGGTCGAAGGCATTTCCAACACGTCCACCTGCTCCAGCGACACCGCCCACTTCTGGGGCGAGAACCTGGAACCGCTGGCCTGCACCCCGCTGGCCATCCCGGCCAACCGCCTGCTGCTCGCCCCGCACGTGTACGGACCGGACGTCTACATGCAGCCGTACTTCAGCGCGTCCAACTTCCCGGCCAACATGCCGGCGATCTGGGAGCGGCACTTCGGCCAGTTCGCCCAGGCCGGCCACGCGCTGCTGCTGGGCGAGTTCGGCGGCAAGTACGGCCAGGGCAATCCGCTGGACGTGCAGTGGCAGAACGCGCTGGTCGACTACCTGATCGGCAAGGGCATCCACAGCGGCTTCTACTGGTCGTGGAATCCGAACAGCGGCGACACCGGCGGCATCCTCAACGACGACTGGAGCACGGTGCGCACCGACAAGGTGACCCTGCTGAAGAAGTTGTGGGACGGCGACGGCAGCAGCACGGGCGGTGGCGGCGGCAACGGCGGTGGTAACGGTGGGGGTGGTGGCGGTGTTGGCACCACGCCCACGCCACCGCCGTCCGGCAGCAGCTTCAGCACCAAGGTGCTGGTCGACAGCGACTGGAACGCCGGCTACTGCAACCGCGTGCAGGTGACCAACACCGGCGGCAGCAGCGGCGACTGGAGCGTCGCCCTGTCGATCAGCGGCACGGTCAACAACCTGTGGAACGCCACCTGGACCCAGTCGGGGACCACGCTCAGCGCCAGCGGCGTGGACTGGAACAAGACCCTGGCCCCCGGCGCCACCGCCGAGTTCGGCTTCTGCGCCGCACGCTGAGCGCGCCGCTGCGTCCCTGACGCCACCCGCACGGCCCTTCCCCCGCGCGGGCCGTGCGCGAGGCGGACCGCCCACGCGGCGCCGCGCGGTGTGCCATCAGTCACGTTCCCGCGGCCGCCGCCGCCCCTCTATGCTGGCGCACTGTCCACACTCAGGCCCGGCCCATGCTCCGTCCCTTGTCGCTGTTGATCTCCAGCATCCTCACCCTCGGCACCGGCGCCGCCCTGGTCGCCGCGCCGGCGGCCCTGGCCGCGGCCACGCCGGGCCAGGCGACCGCGCCGGAGATCGCCTACACCCGCTTCACCCTGCCCAACGGCCTGACCGTGGTGGTGCACGAGGACCACAAGGCGCCGGTGGTGGCGGTGAGCATCTGGTACCACATCGGCTCGGGCGACGAGCCGGCCGGCAAGACCGGCTTCGCGCACCTGTTCGAGCACCTGATGTTCTCCGGCTCGGAGAACCACAAGGGCACCTACTTCCAGCCGTTCGAGAAGGTCGGCGCCACCGACATGAACGGCACCACCTGGTTCGACCGCACCAACTACTTCGAGACCGTGCCGACCACCGCGCTGGACACCGCGCTGTGGATGGAATCGGACCGCATGGGCCACCTGCTCGGCGCGATCGGCCAGAAGGAACTGGACACCCAGCGCGGCGTGGTCCAGAACGAAAAGCGCCAGGGCCAGAACCGGCCCTACGGCCGCGTCGACGAAAACATCCTGGCCAACATCTTCCCGGCCAACCATCCGTACCAGCACGACACCATCGGCTCGATGGCCGACCTCGACGCGGCCTCGCTGGACGACGTCAAGCAGTGGTTCCACGACAACTACGGCGCCGCCAACACCACCCTGGTGCTGGCCGGCGACATCACCGTGGCGCAGGCCAAGGCCAAGGCCGAGCAGTACTTCGGCGACATCCCCGCCGGCCGCCCGGTGCCGCGCCAGCAGCCGTGGATCACCCCGCTGGCCAAGCAGACCCGCGGCGTGCAGCACGACCACGTCGCGCAGCCGCGCATCTACCGCACCTGGGTGGCGCCGCAACTGGGCACCGACGACGCGGTGCTGCTGGACCTGGCCACCACCGTGCTCGGCGGCGGCAAGACCAGCCGGCTGTACCAGCGCCTGGTCTACCGCGACAAGCTGGCCGACGACGTCTCCGCCGGCCTGCAGTCGTTCGCGCTGGCCAGCCAGCTGCAGATCACCGCCGACGTGAAGGAAGGCGTGGACCCGGCCAAGGTCGAGGCCGCCATCGCCGACGAACTGCAGAAGTTCCTCGCCGAAGGCCCCACCGCCGACGAACTGCAGCGCGCGCAGGTGGGCTACCGCGCCGGCTTCGTGCGCGGCCTGGAGAAGGTCGGCGGCTTCGGCGGCAAGGCCACCGTGCTGGCCGAGGGCCAGGTCTACCGCAACGATCCGGGCGCCTACAAGAAGGACCTGCAGCGCGCGCAGGACGCCACCGTCGCCAGCGTGCGCAAGGCCGCCGACACCTGGTTCGGCAAGGGCGACTACCTGCTGACCGTGCTGCCGGCGCCGGAAGGCTTCGATCCGGCGGCCGAGGACAAGGCGGTCAAGCCGCTGCCGGCGGCACCGGGCAAGCCCGCGCCGAAGCTGCCGGCCAAGGGCAACTACAGCGTCGGCAAGTCGCAGGTGGACCGCGCGGCCGGCGTGCCGGAGACCAGCCAGTTCCCGAGCCTGAGCTTCCCGCAGCTGCAACGCGGCAAGCTCAAGAACGGCATCGAGGTGGTGCTGGCCGAGCGCCACACCATCCCGGTCACGCAGATCCAGATGCTGTTCGATGCCGGTTACGCGACCGACCGCGGCAGCAAGCTCGGCACCGCCAACTTCACCGCGGCGCTGATGAACGAGAGCACCCGCAACCTGGATTCGGTGGACGTGGCGCAGCGCCGCCAGCGCCTGGGCGCGATGACCAGCGTGTCCTGCGAACTGGACAGCTGCGACGCCTCGCTCAACGCGCTCAACGACCAGTTGGCGCCGTCGCTGGAGCTGTTCGCCGACATCGTGCGCAACCCGGCGTTCAAGGCCGACGACATCGAGCGCATCCGCGGCCAGTGGCTGGCCTCGATCGCGCAGGAGAAGACCCAGCCGCAGGGCCTGGCGCTGCGCACCCTGCCGCCGCTGCTGTACGGCCCGACCCATCCGTACGGCGTGCCGCTCACCGGCACCGGCACCGAGGCGGCGATCAAGAGCCTGACCGCGGGCGACCTGAGCGCGTTCCAGAACAACTGGCTGCGTCCGGACAACGTGCGCATCCTGGTCGCCGGCGATACCACCCTGGACAAGATCATCCCGCAGCTGGATGCCGCCTTCGGCGACTGGCAGGCCCCGTCCGGCAAGCGCCCGACCAAGAGCCTGCCGCAGGTGGCCGCGCAGCCCAAGCCGCGCGTGTTCCTGATCAACCGCGACGACGCCCCGCAGTCGCTGATCCTGGCCGGCCTGCTGGCGCCCTCGACCAAGGCGCCGAACAACCTCGCCATCGGCGTGGCCAACGGCGCCTTCGGCGGCACCTTCACCTCGCGCCTGAACATGAACCTGCGCGAGGACAAGCGCTGGGCCTACGGCGCCAACAGCTTCATGATCGACGCGATCGGCCAGCGCCCGTTCCTGTTCTTCGCCCCGGTGCAGACCGACAAGACCGCCGAATCGGCCGCCGAGATCCTCAAGGAGGCCAAGGCCGTGGTCGGCGACAAGCCGCTGACCGCCGAGGAGATCGCCAAGATCAAGGAACAGCGCGTGCGCGCCCTGCCGGGCAGCTTCGAGACCACCGGTGCGGTGCTCGGCGCGATGGAAGGCATCGTCCAGTACGGCCGCCCGGACGACTACGTGCAGACGCTGAAGACGCGCCTGGAAGCGGTCGACCAGCCGGCGGCGGAAGCGGCGATCAAGGAGATCGTGGCGCCGCAGGCGATGACCTGGGTCATCGTCGGCGACCTCAAGCAGATCGAAGCGCCGGTGCGTGCGTTGAAGCTGGGCGAGGTGCAGGTGCTGGACAGCGACGGCCAGCCGGTCAAGGCGAAGGCCGCGGCCAAGCAGTAACGCCGCACACGCATGGCGGGGCTGCCCCGCCATGCGCCACGCGCCACGCGCCGACGCCAGCATGGGGCGTCGGCGCCATCGCAACGCATCGCCGTCGCGCGATGCGACATGCGACGACAGTGAGTGAACGCGCAGGTTGCGCTGCGGCGCAGCCTGCAGGCATCGATCTTCCCTCGCATGCGTGGGTCGCCGATGGGTCGCCAAGGCGGCGCGCCGCTCCTGTCCTTCACGGCGCCTGGCCGCAACGCTTGGTATCCGCAAGGCCTGTCCTGGCCTGCCACCGCCGATGCCGACCGCTTCTCCCCGCTGCGTCGTCGCTCCCCGCATCCGCGTCGGCTGCGCCGGCTGGTCGATCGCCAGCACGCAACGCGCCCTGGTCGGCGACGGCGCCAGCCAGTTGGCGCGCTATGCCACCCGCTTCAACGCGGTCGAGATCAACTCCACGTTCTACCGCGCCCACCGCGCCAGCACCTACCAGCGCTGGGCCGACAGCGTGCCGACGGAGTTCCGCTTTTCGGCCAAACTGCCACGCACCATCACCCACGACGCGCGCCTGTCCCGCGTGGCGCCACTGCTGCAGACCTTCCTCGGCGAGGTCGGCCATCTCGGCGACAGGCTCGGCTGCCTGCTGGTGCAACTGCCGCCAAGCCTGGCCTTCGATGCGCGCATCGCCAGCACGTTCTTCGCGATGCTGCGGCGCCGCTGGCACGGCGGCATTGCCTGCGAACCGCGCCATGCCAGTTGGTTCAGCGCGCGCGCCGAGGCACTGTGGCAGCGCCATCGCATCGCGCGCGTGGCCGCCGACCCGGCCCTCGACGCAAGCGCCGCGCAGCCGGCAGGCGCGGCGGCGCCGGCCTACTGGCGCTGGCATGGCGCGCCGCGCGTCTACTACAGCGACTACGCCGACGCCACGCTGCGCAACCTGGCCGAGCGCGTCCTCGCCACCACGCCGCACCCGCACGACGCCTGGGTGATCTTCGACAACACCGCGCTCGGCCACGCCCTCGACAACGCCGCCACGCTGCAGGCGCAGCTGCGCGCGCTCGGCGTCGGCGCCGCCGACTGATCGCCAACGCGTGGCCATCGACGCTTGGCGTGCGCCGCGTCACGCTTGCGCGCTTGTCCACGCGACCTCGCCACGCCCTGCGGTATGGTGCTGCGCCTCGCGATCCGCGCCAGACCCGACGCCGCCCCATGACCGATGAAGCCCAGCGCCAGCGTGTCCTCGACAGCTACCGCATCGTCGACAGCCTGCCCGAGGCCGCATACCAGGACATCGTGCAGATCGCCGCCGCGCTGTGCGACACGCCGATCGCGCTGCTGTCGCTGCTGGACCGCGACCGCCAATGGTTCAAGGCACGGATCGGCCTGGAGCTGCCGCAGACCGAGCGCAGCCAGGCGGTATGCGACCACGCCATCCGTGAGCCCGAGCACATGCTGGAAGTGCCCGACCTCGCCGACGACCCGCGCTTCGCCGACCTGCAGATGGTGCGCGGCGACACCGGCGCGCGCTTCTACGCCGGCATGCCGCTGGTCACCGAAGAAGGTGTCGCGCTGGGCACGGTCTGCGTGCTGGACACCGCGCCGCGCCAGCTCACCGAGACCCAGCGCGACGGTCTGCGCGCGCTGGCGCGCACCGCCATGCGCCTGCTCGACGAACGCCGCCGCGCGCTGCAGCGCGAACGCGAGGCGCTGCTGCAGGCGCATCCGGCCGCCAGCGTGGACGCCCCCGCCGACGGCCGCTACCGGGTGGTGATCCTGGAAGTGCAGGAACTGGCCGCGCTGGCCGAGCGGCAGAGCGAGCGCCTGCTGGGCAGCAGCCTGCAGCAGCTCGACCGCACCCTGGCCAGCTACGTGCACGACGGCGGCGCCGACACGGTGGACCGCGCCACCGAGCATGCCGAGTTCATCGTCATGCTGCATGGCGCCGATGCCGAGCAGAAACTGCGCGGCCTGCGCGAGATCGCCGCGCGGCAACAGGCGCTCGGGCTGACCGTGCTGGTCGGCGACGCCCAGGCCACGCGGGCGGACGAGCCGATCGGGCAGGTGTTCCTGCGCGCCGAGGCCGCGCTCAGCGCCGAGAAGGATCGCCAGCCGCCGCAGGCGCCCTGACCGGCGGGAGGACCGCCGACCGGCGCGCGTGGCGCGCCGGCAGCGCTGGTCGGCGCAGCGGGCGCGCACTCACGCGTACCGGCCCTGGCCGCGCGCTGGACGACCTACCGCCCCGATCCGGCAGGCGGCGCCACCCATCCGGCTGAAGAGGCCTCCCGGCCGCCGACCGGGCGACGGACACCCGCCCCGCCTCAGCGGCCCCGTTCTTGCATGCCCCCAGGCGTCGCGGTCTCTCACCGGTACGAGCCGGGCGGCGCGCGGCCGCCAGGGCAGGATCGGGTGGGCCACGCACCGGATCCGGCCGCGCGCCCCCGTCTCCGCTTCGGTCGTTTACCATGCCGCACGCATCCTGCTCTGGACCCGACATGAGCCATGCCGCTCCTCCCTGTTGCACCCCGCTGCTGAGCCTGTCGCTCGGCCTGTTGCTGGGCACCACCGACACCGCCATGGCGGAGGCCGCGCCCGCGACCACGCTGACCGCGCCGGCACCGCCGCCGCAGACGCCCGACCTGGCCTACCCGGAACTGTTCCAGGCGGTGCAGCAGCAGGAGTTGTTCGACGACCAGAAGCACTTCGTCGACGCGTTGCCGCTGCGCGACCCGGCGCTGATCAACGCCGACTATCTGGCGCAGCGCCAGCAGCCGGGCTTCGACCTGCGCCGTTTCGTCGCCGCCAACTTCGAGGAATCCGGCCCGGTGCAGACCGAGGCGATCCGCCAGGACACCGGCCTGCGCGAGCACATCGACGCGCTGTGGCCGCTGCTGGTGCGCCGCCAGGTCGACGTGCCGCCCTACAGCAGCCTGCTGTCGCTGCCGCACCCGTACGTCGTACCGGGCGGGCGCTTCCGCGAGGTCTACTACTGGGATTCCTACTTCACCATGCTCGGCCTGGTGGAGAGCGGCGAGCACGAACGCAGCCGGCAGATGCTGGACAACTTCGCCTACTTGATCGACACCTACGGGCACATCCCCAACGGCAACCGCACCTACTACCTGAGCCGCTCGCAGCCGCCGTTCTTCTCGCACATGGTGCAGTTGCAGGCCAAGGTGGAGGGCGATGACGCCTACGCGCGCTACCTGCCGCAGTTGCAGAAGGAATACGCGTACTGGATGGAAGGCGCGCAGACCCTGGCCCCGGGCAGCGCGCATGCGCACGTGGTGCGGCTGGCCGACGGCAGCCTGCTCAACCGCTATTGGGACGCCCGCGACACGCCGCGCCCGGAAGCCTGGCTGCACGACGTGCGCACCGCCGCCGAGGCCAAGGACCGCCCCGCCGCCGAGGTCTACCGCGACCTGCGCGCCGGCGCCGAGAGCGGCTGGGACTATTCCAGCCGCTGGCTCGGCGACCGCAAGACCCTGGCCAGCATCCGCACCACCGCCATCGTCCCGGTCGACCTGAACAGCCTGCTCTACCACCTGGAGAGCACCCTGGCCCTGGCCTGCGCCAAGAACCCCGGCGCGGCCGGCTGCGATACCGACTACGCGGCCCTGGCCAGCGCGCGCAAGACCGCGATCGACAAGCACCTGTGGAGCGATGCCGGCTACTACGCCGACTACGACTGGCAGCAGCGCCGGCTGCGCGACCAGGTCACCGCCGCGGCGCTGTACCCGCTGTTCGTCGGGGTCGCCTCGCCGGCACGGGCCAAGCGCAGCGCCGACACCGTGCAGGCGCAGTTGCTGCGCCCCGGCGGCGTGGCGACCACGCGCCTGCACACCGGCCAGCAGTGGGACGAACCCAACGGCTGGGCGCCGCTGCAGTGGATCGCCGTGGACGGCCTGCGCCGCTACAGCCAGGACGCGCTGGCGCAGCGCATCGGCAGCCGCTTCCTGGCGCGGGTGCAGGCGCTGTTCGCGCAGCAGCACAAGCTGGTGGAGAAGTACGGCGTGGACGCGCAGGCCAAGGGCGGCGGCGGCGGCGAGTACGCGCTGCAGGACGGCTTCGGCTGGACCAACGGCGTGACCCTGTTGCTGCTGGATCTGTATGCGGCGCCGGCCGCGGCGCCGACAGCGCCGCACGCGCAAGCAACGGCCGAAGCCGAGGCGGAGGCCGTCGCGCTCTGAGCCGCCGCGGGCGGTGGGCGCCGCCGCTATTGCGCGGGCGTCTCCACGGCCATCCCCATCGCGATGCGGTAGCGCTGGTACAGCGCCATCACCTTGTCGATGTACGCGCGGGTCTCCGCGTACGGCGGCACGCCGCCGTAGCGCGCCACCGCGCCGATGCCGGCGTTGTAGGCCGCCGCGGCCAGCACCCGATCGCCGGCGTAGCGGCGCAGCAACGCGCGCATGTAGCGGGCGCCGCCGTCGATGGACTGGTCGGCCGCGAACGGATCGCGCACGCCGTACTCCCTGGCGACCTCGGGCAACAGTTGCATCACCCCCTGCGCGCCCTTGGGCGAGACCGCGGCGGCATCGAAGCCGCTCTCGGCATGCGCGATCGCGCGCAGCCACGGCTCGTCGACCCCGGTGGCGCGCGCCGCGGCGCGGAACTGTTTGGCATGCGCCTGCAGTTGCGGCGCACCGAGCTTGCCCAGTCCGGGATGCGCCACCTCTCCCGGCGGCGTGACCGCAGTGAAGCGCAGATACGGCCGCGAGCCCGGCAGATTGCGCGTGGAGTAGACCAGTTGCCCGTCCTGCTCGCGCTCGTACAGGGTGCCGCTGAACACGCCGAGGTTGCCCCACAGATTGGGCGTGGCGATCGCCGCATCGTCCAGTTCCCTGGGGGTGCAGCGCGAACCCGGTTCCGGCGCGGTAGCCAGGCTGACCGTGCCGTCGCGCACGCAGCGGTACACCGTGCGCGCTGCCGCGTCGGCGACGACGCCACAGCACAGCAGCAGGCACAGCACGGCACGGGCAAGCGGCATCGGCGACACGCTCGGATGGGATGGGCGCGCATCATCGCGCAGCGCGCGTGGACGCAGGTGACGGCCTGTCGCCCGGCGCTGTTTCCGACACGTGTCTGGGAGCGGCTTCAGCCGCGACCAGGCTCCTGCACACCACGATGGCACCAGACTCCACGCGTCGGGACTGAAGTCCCTCCCACAGGGGCATGCGGCACGCTGGCTGGAACATCGTGGGCGGGTTTCTGGTCCCGATTGCTTCAGCGGCCGGATAGCGCACCGCCTTCGCTCGTCGCGCCTGAAGCCGTTCCTACAAGAACGTGCAGCACACGGCCTGGGCGCACCGTGGGAGGGACTTCAGTCCCGACTGCTGCCAAGGTCGAATCGCTCGCGGCTTCCGCTCTTCGCGCTTCAAGCAGCGACGACCATTGCATGCGTCCTCCGACCTGCACGCCCACCTACGGCGCACACGCCGCCAGCTTCTGATCGGCGTACCACAGCGCGCGCCGCGCCAGGTCGTAGGCGCTGTCGGCCTCGCGCGGCAGCAGTTGCTGCGCGCGAATCGGGTCGGCGCCCTTGGCCATGGCGGTTTCCACCTGCAGCAGCGCATCCAGGTGCTGCTGCACCGGCGCCAGCAGGCGCGCGCGCTGCGCCGCCGGGCAGGCGCCGCGACGTTGCTGCAGGTCGGCCAGGGCCTGGCGAATCCGCCGACTGGCTTCGCCATCCAACCCGGGCGCCTTTTCGAAGGCGATCGGCGCGGCCTTGTAGGCATCGCCGGTGGCCTCGCTGCCGAGGTCGCTGGCGCGCTCGTGCAGCGCCGGATTGAACCGCACGTCCGGCGGCGGTCGCGCCACCGCCGACTGATGGGTGTTCTTCGGCAACAGCTGCTTGATCGCCCGGTCGATGCCCTGCACGGCGACGTCGCCGAGGGTGCCGTCGCTGGCCCAATCCTTGTCGAAACGGGTCGACCGGTAGTCGATCGGGTTGGGCCGTTCGAGCAGGCGCCTGGACTTGGCCACGTCGCGCGGATTGAGCGTGCCCGGCGGCGTGCCCGGCGCCTGCGCGAACGGATCCACCGCCACGCCATCCGGCAGGCGCGGATGGCCGTCGCCGGTGTACAGCGTCGCCGCCATGCCGGTCGCGGCCGCGGCGGGCGCGCTCGGCGTCTGCGAGGGCGAAGACGGCGGCGCGGCGGCGCCGCGCGGCGGCCGTGCCCCGGCCGGCATGCGCGCGTCCACGGCCGGCGCGCGCGTGGACACCCGCGGCGGGTCAGGAACGCGCTGCGCGGGCTGCCGCGGCAGGAACACCAGGCGCAGCGCGTCCTCGGCCACGGCACGCGGCGGCGCCGACGGCGTGCCCCACAGCAGGCGTCCCAGCAAGGCCAGGATCATCGCCGTCGCCAGTGCCGCCCACAGCTGCAGCCATCGGTCTTGCGCAGGAAGGGGGGTCACGACGGTCGAGAATCCATGGGCAGGCGGCGAGGACGAATGTGGGGGACGGACCGGTACAGCGTGCCGCGAGTTCCGTTGCCGGCGCGTGCCGCCGCGCGCGGCAAGCGGCAACATGGCGTCACCGGCGCCCGCCCGGTGCACGCAAGGCCTTGTCGCGTCAGGGATTGCGTCGGCGCATGCGCAAAACGGCTAAGGTGACGCGCACCGACGGCGCGACAGCCGGCGTACATCCAACAGGCACCGACGCCCACCCTGCTGCAGGAGAACCGCATGATCCGACGCCTGGCCGCCGGCCTGCTCGGCGCCGTACTGGCACTGCCCGCGCACGCCGCGCCCTCGCACCTGGACAGCGTCCTTCGCGATGGCGTGCTGCGCGTGTGCACCACCGGCGACTACGCGCCCTACAGCCGCCTGCACAGCGACGGCACCTACGAAGGCATCGACATCGCCCTGGCGCAATCGCTGGCCGAGAGCCTGGAGGTCAAGCTGCAATGGGTGCCCACGCGCTGGCCGACCCTGCTGCCGGACCTGCGCGCCGACCGCTGCGACATCGCCGTCGGCGGCATCTCGGTATCGCTGCCGCGGCAGCGTCAGGCCTGGTTCAGTGCGGTGCTGGAGGTCGACGGCAAGATCCCGCTGGTGCGCTGCGCCGACCGCACGCGCTACCGCACCATCGCCCAGATCGACCGGCCCGAAGTGCGGGTGATCGAACCGCGCGGCGGCACCAACGAGGCGTTCGCCCGCCGCGAACTGCCGCATGCGCAACTGATCCTGTCCGACGACAACCCCACCATCTTCCGCGACCTGCGCGAGGGCCGCGCCGACGTCATGATCACCGACGCCTCCGAAGCGCGCTTCCAGCAGCGCCAGGTGCCTGGCCTGTGCGCGGTGGCGCCGGAGCGGCCGCTGCAGTACAGCGAGAAGGCGTTCCTGCTGCCGCGCGACGACACGGCCTGGAAGGCCTACGTCGACCAGTGGCTGCACCTGAGCAAGGCCAGCGGCGCCTATGCGCGGATCGTGGCCGCGTGGCTGGGCGATCCGGAGACAACGCGCTAGGCCTCCCGCCTGCCCGCGCGCAGCCGCTATGCTGCCGCGGCCGGCGGCGTTCGCCCCGGCATGGGGATTCAACAAGGAGAGAGCATGAAACTGCAATGGAAAACGCTCGCGCTGGTGAGCGTGATGTTGCTGGCCACCGGCTGCGCGACCAACAGCGTGGTGCACCAGAGCTACAAGGCGACCACCGCCGAAACCTACTGGTACCAGCTCACCGGCAACGACGACACCGACGCCGAGAGCCTGGCCATGTTCCGCCGCCAGCTCGACGCGCAACTGGACGCGGCGCACCTGCACGGCACGCAAGGTCAGGCCAATGCGCGCAAGATGACCATCGTCATCGATCACTACTACATGCGCAGCAACGGTGCGCGCTTCTGGGCCGGCATCATGGCCGGGCGCGACAAGATCAAGAGCCGCGTCACCGTCGCCGATGCCAACGGCAAGACCGCCGCGCAGTTCGACGTGGAATCGACCAACAGCACCGCCTGGGGCACCTCCGAAGGCCTGATCGAGCGCCACGCGCAGGAGATCGTCGCGCGGCTCAAGCAACTGCAGTAGTGCGTGCCGCCCGTGCAGGACGGCACCGGTCCTGCACGGGCGCCGAAGCGCACCAACGCGCTGCCTGCAGCACCTCGAATCGCTTGATCCGGCGACACGCAAGCCGGATGCGGCTTGCTCTGTAGGAGTCAAGTGTCATGCAACCGCGACGCGCGATGTGGTGTGCGTTCCGATGGCGCAATGCGTCGGGACTGAAGTCCCTTCCACAGTGCACCCGGCGGGCTCGCCGCAAGCCCCTGTGGGAGCGACTTCGGTCGCGACGAAGCTTTCCCGGTAACGCGCGTAGCGGCTGACGCCGCCCCTACGGGACGTGCCTCGGAGTGATGAGAGAGGCCCTTGGTCGATCAAGCGGCACGTCAGATGCACAAGGCGGCGCGCGCAGTGCCGGTACCGCTCAGCCGGCCAGACCCAGTTGTTCGGCCAGGTCGCTGCGCGGCGACCGCCCGTACAGCCGGCTGTATTCGCGACTGAACTGCGATGGGCTCTGGTAGCCGACGCGGTAGCCGGCCGCGCCCACGTCCATGCGTTCGACCACCATCAGCCGCCGCGCCTCGCGCAGGCGCAACTGCTTCTGGTACTGCAGCGGCGTCATCGCCGCGACCGCGCTGAAATGGTGATGCAGCGAGGACACGCTCATGTTGACCTGGCGCGCCAGATCCTCGATCCGCAGCGGTTCGGCGTAGTGCTGGCGCAACCAGGCGATGGCCTTGGCGATGCGGTTGCTGGGGCTGTCCTCCTGGGCGATGCGCAGCAGGTTCGGCCCGCACGGCCCGACCAGCAGGCGATACAGGATCTCCTGCTCGATCAGCGGCGCCATCGCCGCGATGTCGGCCGGGCGTTCCAGCAGCCGCAGCATGCGCAGCGTCGCGTCCAGCAGGTCCGGGCAGGCGGTGTTGACCGACACCCCGCGCGTGCGCTCGGCGCCCACCTGCGGCGGCAACGGAATGCGCTCGAGCAGTTCGCGCAGCCGGTCCGGCCGGATCGACATGCCCACGCCCAGCAGCGGCTGTTCCGGGCTGGCCTGGGTGATGCGCGAGACCACCGGCAGATCCAGCGTCACCAGCAGAAAGGTGCCCACGCCGTAGTGGTACTCCTCGTTGCCCAGGGTCAGGCATTTCTCGCCCTGCAGCACCAGCGCGAAGACCGGCCATTGCGCGGTATGCGTCTTCGGCGACGGCGCGGAGCGGTAGGAACAGAAGAAGCCGTCGATGGCGGTGTCGTGGTCGCCATCGGGGACGGCCAATCGGGCAACCAGGGCGGCCATTTCCTGGTAGCGGTGGGCGAGCGCGGTCATCGGCAAGGGCGCCGTAGCGTGCGGAGGAGGAAGGCAAGCTTGCACGATGCTGCGCCGGCGCGGACCACGGCGCGACGCGGCTTGCAGGATCGTACAAGAATTCCGTTGGATCGCGCTAACGCGCCCGCGGCGCGGGCCAGCATCCTGTGTCGGCCGGTTCCCGCACCGGCGCAGCATCGTGCAAGCT